>JAYTRQ010000001.1:0-2531 GCA_043746125.1 Armatimonadota bacterium
GTTTCGCCGGGCAGGGCGCGGGTGCCGTCCTGCTGCTCATCCACCGCGACGCCTACAGGTGCGTCGTTGACATGGACGTAGACCACTTGTGTGGGCGTCAGAGCCTTCAAGTCGTCCAGCGTGCCGTGGGAAGTGTACCAGTGAAAGGCGTCCAGCAGCAGTCCGACGTTCGGCCCGATCTCGCGGCCCAAGGCCAGCATCCCTGACATCGTGTGGATGAAGGGGTAAGCCTGCGTGTCCCGCAGGGTCTTCGGCCCGATGAACTCCAGGCCGAGCGAGACGCCGTGGTCTCCCAAGATTTTCGCGATGGGCTGGAACCGGGTGACGTGGAACCGGACGTTCTCGTCCATCTCTCGCTCGTCCGAACAGGGCATGATCCACGTCGAAACGCGCGTCCCGCCTATGGACGAGGCCGCTTGTGCCAGACGCGGCAGGTTGTTGATCCCTGCCCGCCAGCTCTCCTCCGAGCCGCGCCAGTCGGTCGGCAGCCCCCAGCCCGCCGGCTGGAGGCCGGACACGGCAAACTTGTCCCTTGCGGCCTCCACGCCCTGCGCGGCGATCAGGTCCGCGACCTCGCCGGGGTTAAACTCGACGCCCCCAAAGCCGCCCGTCTTGGCCGCCGCGATGCCTTCGTCCAGGGTGCCCGCGCGGACGCCGATCGCGCCGGGGCTCAGTCCTTTAAACATGGGTGTTCCTCCGGCGTGGGGTATTCACCGTCGGGGCCGGAGTTCCCTGCAAACCGCACGGCAAAAAAAGGATAAGCCTCACCGCATGCTGTACAGCGTGCCAGACACGCAGCTGAAAGGCAGTCCTTATGGAAAAAGTACGGCTCGGCTACGGCGGCGGCGGCTTCATGGCGCAGAAGGTTCACCTGCCGAGACTCCGTGCCTACCGCCGAAGCCGCCGGGGGCTTCAAACCCAGAGTTGGCATCTAATAGATTAGCCACCGATGTGCTAGGGTGGAGGCGAGGCCAAATGGGCGTACGGCCGGTGCGAACCTTTCTGCCCCCTTCAGTGTTTTTCAACAGACGCAAGCTCGCAGCCTGTCGGATAAAATGAAGGCGTCTTGTGCCGACGTGGGTATTGGTAGAAAGCAGGGATTTTGGCCGTTGACACTGGAGTCGGCGCGCGGCGTGGGGCCGCCTTTGAACCGGAAGACGAGACGTGGCCGCCCACCCTCGCATTAGAGGTCGTGGAAGCGGAGGAAACCAAGGCGGACCTGCACTGGGCAGTCTGGATGCTGGCGTGGCCCTCCGTCCTGACCATGCTGCTCCAAACGCTGAACTCGTTTACCGACCGGTTCTTTGTCGGGCATTTAGGCTCAGACGCCTTGGCCGCCGTCGGCGTCGGCGGGCAGTTCATGTTCCTGCTTTTCTCCGTCGGGATGTCCGTCTCGGTCGGCACGTCCGCTCTGGTCGCCCGTTTCACCGGGGCCAAAGAGCTGGACCAGGCGACCCTGGCCGCGAACCAGTCCGTCTGGATCGCTCTGATCGCCGCGCTACTCTGCCTGGGCCTGATGTGGCCACTCCGCGCCCACGTCGTCGGCTGGATGGGCGTAGACTCCTCCGCCGCTGTCCTGTGCGTCCGCTACCTGAGTCTCACTCTTCTGGGCGTTCCCGCCCTGTTTCTGATGCTGATTCTGAGTAGCGTCTTCCGAGGTCTGGGCGACACAGTTACGCCTCTGCGCGTGATGATCGGCGTCAATGTTATTCACCTGGGCGGTGACTGGCTCCTGATCTTCGGCCACTGGGGCTTCCCCAAGATGGGCCTGCTGGGCGGCGCGGTCGCTTTGATCGCCTCCCAGGTTGTCGGCGCGGGCCTCTATCTATGGTTCCTGCGCGACTCTCCTGTGCGTGGCCTGCTGACTCGCCGGAAGCGCCTGGACCTGGACTGGGCGCGGCGCATCCTCAACATCGGCCTCCCCGCCGCCGGGCAGAACCTGTCCCGTGTGCTATCCATGATGACGTTCACGGCCATTCTTGCCCGCGCCCCAGAGGCGACGGCCGCTGTCGCTGCTTTCACCATTGGGCTAACGTCCGAGTCCATCGCCTTCATGCCCGGCTTCGCCTTTTCAATGGCGGCCAGCACACTGACCGGCCAGAACCTCGGCGCGGGCAACCCCGGCCGGGCCGAGCGGGCGGCTTGGGCGGCGCTGCTGCAAGGGCTGGCCGTGATGATGTTCATGGGCGCGGTCTTTTTCGTGTTCGCCCGGCCATTCGCCCACATCTTCACGCACGACCCGCACGTCGTCCCGCTGGCCGTTTCCTACCTCCGCACCGCCGCCGTGTGCGAGCCGTTCCTGGCTCTGGGCATGATTCTGACTGGAGCCTTGAATGGGGCAGGGGACACGAAGGCACCCGCCTGGGCCGCTGTCGTGACCATGTGGGGTGTCCGCCTGCCGCTGGCTTGGCTGGGCATCTTCGGCCTGGCGCTCGGGGCTGTGGGGGCGTGGTGGGCGCTGACCATCAGCACCTGTCTGAACGGGCTGATTGCCCTGTGGCTGTTCAAGCGCGGTCGCTGGAAACAGACGG
>JAYTRQ010000002.1:0-2530 GCA_043746125.1 Armatimonadota bacterium
TCGGATATCCTGCGCGGCGATGCCGAACTCCAGGCCGCACGGGCGCAGACGGCGGCCATCGGGACGCTGCTCGCCGCTGTCGCCACAGAAATGCTCAAGCAGGACACCGGCGGCCAGGCCGCCCTGAAGGACCGCATTGACGGCTTGCGCCGCCAGTGCGTCCGCGCTAAAGAAGAACTCTCGCTTGTCTTCGGCGGCGATGACGCCAACTTCGTCCGCTGGGGTGCGATGGGCAAGGCCGGGCGCGGTGCGCCCAACGCGACCGTCAACTGGACACCCATTTCGGTCGCTCCGATCCTACGAGCAGCCCTCTGGAACCCACCCCGAACGGTCGGCGCGGCCCTTGTCTCGGCCACCCTCTCCACCGACGGCGGCTTCGGCTACGTGCGCGGTCGTCTGGGCATTCCCCCGGCCGACCCACAGGTCACAGAGACAATTGTCGGCTCGCCTTTCGATTATGCCAAAAACTGCCTGCTTTATGTGCCGCGACACTTGCCCATCCCCACAGACGATCCCGGCTACGCCTATGACGCGGCGAACGAGATGATCGCACTCCTCGAAGCAGCCCAGGGCGGCGCGTTTCTGTTGTTCACGTCGTATCGCGCCCTGAACGCCGCCTACGACCACCTGACCCAGTCGGACCTCCCCTACCCCATTCTGCGCCAGGGTGAGATGCCGAACGCCCGCCTCGTCCAGACGTTCAAGGCCGAGAAAAACGCTATCTTACTGGGAACCCAGTCATTCTGGGAGGGCGTGGACGTGCCCGGCGCGGACCTCCGCCTGGTCATCATTGACCGCATCCCCTTCGCCGTCCCGGACAGCCCCTTGAACAAGGCCCGCGTGGACGGCATTACTGCCGCCGGCGGGGACTGGTTCAACGACTTCGCCTTACCCCAGGCCCAGCTCAAGCTTAAGCAGGGCTTCGGGCGGCTGATCCGCACCAGTCAGGACCGAGGCGTTGTCGCCATCTTAGACACACGCCTGGTCCGCAAGGCCTATGGTGAGCGGTTTCTGCGCTTTCTGCCCCCAGCCCGCCGCGTCTTCGACATCCGGGAGGTGGAGGCATTCTTCAGCGAGAAGGACTCCAGGGCAGGGCCGCCGAACTAGCGTTTGGACACCGTATTCCTACGGGTAAGCCGTATTTGTCCCTCACTCACAAAGGAGTTAACCCGCATGGCACAAGAAGTCCCACCGCTCCCCTACGCTTACAATGCACTGGAGCCGCACATTGACGAGCAGACGATGCACCTGCATCACGATAAGCACCACCAGGCCTACGTCACCAACTTCAACGCCGCTATCGAGAAGCACCCGGAACTGGCAGGCAAGTCGCCGGAAGAACTGCTCAAAGACCTGAACGCCGTTCCGGACGACATCCGCGCGGCCGTCCGCAACAACGGCGGCGGCCATGTAAACCATTCCATGTTCTGGCAGATCATGGGGCCGGGCGGCGGTGGCGAGCCGACCGGAGCCATCGCCGAGGCCATCAACGCCAGCTTCGGCAGCTTTGACGCCCTCAAGGCCGCCGTCAGCGACGCTGGCGTCAAGCGCTTCGGCAGCGGCTGGACCTGGCTGGTCAAGACCGCCGACGGCAAGCTCGCCGTCGTCAGCACCGCGAACCAGGACAACCCAATGAGCGAAGGCCACTTCCCCATCCTGGGCAACGACGTCTGGGAGCACGCCTACTACCTGACGTACAATAACCGTCGCCCGGACTACCTGGCCGCCTGGTGGAACACGATCAACTGGACCGAAGTGAACAAGCGCTTCGAGCAAGCCAGCTAGACCCGACCACAAACCGCCCCCGGCCTGACGGCCGGGGGCTGGAACCCTTTTATGGCAACCGATCCTGCTGTCATCCCCGCCATCGCCGCCGCCGTGGAGGCCAGCCCGGACAACACCCCCCTACGCCTGCACCTAGCCGCCCTGCTCCTGGACAACGATCAGGCACAGGAGGCTTTGGATCAGTGTTCGCTCATCCTCGTGCGTCAGCCGGACAACCGGGAAGCTCTGCGGAAGGCCGCCGACGCGGCTCTCAAGATGGGCGACACGATCCGGGCGGTCAGCTAAGGGCGTCTTCTGGATGCCCTTGGCTCTTCCCTGCTGGACGAACAGCCCGCCGCCAAGCGCACGGACGAGCCGCGCCGTGAGCCGGTGTCGCTCTTCGGCAGCGTGTCCCCGGAGCGCCTGGCCGAGCCTGCCTCCGCCGAGGACGACGAAGACGCTGTCGGTGCCTGGGAGGCCGAGCGGCCCACGCAGACACTCGCCGACGTTGCCGGCATGGATGCGGTCAAGCGCCGCCTCAACGTCGCCTTCCTCGGCCCGATGCGGAACCCGGACCTGCGAAAGCTCTACGGAAAGTCTCTGCGTGGCGGCCTGCTCCTCTACGGCCCGCCCGGCTGCGGCAAGACGTTCATCGCCCGCGCCACGGCAGGCGAACTGGGCGCGAAGTTCGTCTCCATTGGCATCTCCGACGTCCTGGACATGTGGATCGGCAACAGTGAGAAAAATCTGCACGAGATCTTCGAGA
>JAYTRQ010000003.1:0-7953 GCA_043746125.1 Armatimonadota bacterium
TGCCCCGGCAGTTGACCTCCTTTGTAGGGCGCGAGGCCGAGATGACGCAGGTTAAGAAACTGCTGTCCGCGACCTGCCTGCTGACCCTGACCGGCGAGGGCGGGTCCGGCAAGTCTCGGCTGTCCCTGCAAATCGCCGCCGATCTTTTGGAAGAGTTTCCCGACGGCGTGTGGCTGGCAGAACTGGCTCCTCTCTCCGATCCGGCCCACGTGCCGTCGGCCATCGCCTCGCCCGTCGGGGTGTGCGAAGAGCCGGGTAAACCTCTGTCGCAGACACTGGCGGAGGCCTGGAAGGCCAAGCGCCTGCTGCTGATCCTGGACAACTGTGAGCACCTGATAGAGGCCTGTGCGCGGCTGGCCGATTCACTGCTCCGGGCCTGCCCCCATGTCACTATTCTTGCCACCAGCCGGGAGACACTAAACATCCCCGGCGAGACCGTCTGGCGCGTCCCCACTCTGTCTCTGCCCAGTGTCAAGCCTCCCTTGCCCCCGTTCGAGACGCTGAACCAGTATGAAGCCATTCGTTTGTTTCTGGACCGGGTCGAGTCGGTGCAGCCCTCTTTTGCAGTCACGGCCCAGAATGCCCCGGCTATCGCGCAGATCTGTTCGCGTCTGGACGGCATCCCGCTGGCGATAGAACTAGCCGCCGCGCGTGTCAAAGTCCTGACGCCGGAGCAGATCTCGGCGCGCCTAGACGATCAGTTCCACCTGCTGACCGGCGGCAGTCGGACCGCCCTGCCGCGCCAACAAACGCTCCGCGCCCTGATTGACTGGTCGTATACGCTGTTGAGCGACCAAGAAAAGATCCTTCTGCGCCGCCTGTCCATTTTCACGGGCGGATGGACGTTGGAAGCGGCGGAAGCGGTCTGCGCGAGTGAAAGCCTAGAAGGGTGGGGAGTGCTTGACGCGCTTTCACGTTTGGTAGAGCGTTCGCTGGTCGTGGTGGAAGAAAGCGGAGAGCGGTATCGTCTGCTGGAAACGATCCGGCAGTACGCACAGGAAAAACTGATGGAGGTAGGCGAGTCCGAGGGACTACGCCGCCCCTACGTTGATCACTTTATTCGGTTTGCAGAGGAGGCCAAGCCGCATTTGCTGGGGTCGGAGCAGACCCTCTGGTTCGCGCGGTTGGAGGCCGACATGGACAACTTGCGTGCCAGCCTAGACTGGTGCGCGGCCACGGAGAGCGCCGGGCAGGCAGGCTTGCGCCTAACAGCCGCTCTGTATTTATTTTATGAGCAAACGGATTATGCAGGCGAGGGTCGGAAGCAGTACGCGAGAGCGTTAGCACATGCCAGGGCGACCGAGCCGACCCAAGCACGCGCGGAGGCATTGGTGGCAGCTGGCGTCCTGGCGAATGAACAGAGGGCGAGAAAGGCCGCCAAACCTCTGCTGGAGGAAGGTCTTTCTTTAAGCCGTCAGACGGACAGTTCCGAGGCGACCGTGGAGGCGCTCTTCCATCTCAGTTTTTTCACGCCCGACGGAGAGGCCATGCAAAAACTTCAGGAGGAGAGTCTGGCGCTGGCTCGCGAAATCGGAGATCGGCGCGGCATCGGCAACGCGACTTACCAGTTGGCAATCCGGGATCGGGATGGCGGCGATTTGGCATCCGCACGGCGTCTCATGTCGGAAAGTATGGAGAGCTTCCAAAAGGCTGGAGTCGTACCGATGGCAAATGGGGCTATGAGTGTACTCGGAGAAATCCTGATACAGATGGGAGAAGTTGAGGCCGGACAGGCCCTGGGTGAGAAGGCCGCGTATCTGCGCCAGAGCCTTGGCATAACAGATGATGAAGCGGCCACTCTTCTCTTAGAGAAAGCGGAGCAATTTCAAAAAAACGGCAACCATGAAGCCGCTTGTTCCTTGATGGAGTCACGATTGATCACCTTGCGGGCAAGAGGGGACGGTAGCGCTCTTGGGAGGACGCTTGATCGGTTTATTAGGGTCAGTCAAGAGCGCGGCGATTTCATCACCGCCCGACGCCTAGCCGTGGAGAACGTAGTTCATCTCCGCGAGAGTGGCAGAGATTTGCCCCTTGCTTGGGCGCTTCTGCGAGTGGCAGACGACGAAAGAGATTCTGGCCTCGGCGACTTCGGCGCAAGCCACTATGCCGAAAGCCTGGCTCTCGCTGCCGACGCCTTTCTCAGTTCCGATACTTTACGCAGGGAGACCCTACAATGCGTGGTGGGCGGCCTGACGGGTCTAGCTTTAGTTTCGAGCCTCAGTAAGCAGCCGTGGCGCACCGTGCGCCTCCGGGCAGCCGCGGAGGCGAGGACGGAAGCGTTGCTGACCAACACTGCCGGATGGAGGAACCGGGATGGTTGGACAAACTGGGTAAAAGGGATAGAAGACAGGTTGGCCCAAATCACCATGCAGCTAATGGCCGCGCCGGTGGAATTGGGTGAGGAGGCGTATGCCACATGTCTGGCCGAGGGCCGGGCAATGACGCTGGAACAGGCTGTGGAATACGCACTGAAGGATGCCTAGGGGTGAACCCCTATGGCCGGGGAAAGAGCGGAGCGAGGGCGGGCAGGGCCTGACGCTCTACTTTGCAATACTGAAATCTTCGCTCGCTAAGGCGGACAAAAGGACAAGGAATCATGGCAGCAAGATGCGATCATCTGGATCAGATTCAAGAGGGCGTCCAGCCCAGGACGCCCAGCGGGTGCGAGGAATGCCTGAAGACGGGCGACGCGTGGGTGTCTCTGCGGGAATGCTTAGTCTGCGGCCACGTCGGCTGCTGTGACTCGTCTAAGAACAAGCACGCCACCAAGCACTTCCACAGCACGCAGCATGCCATTATGAAGTCGTTCCAGCCGGGAGAGGATTGGGGCTGGTGCTACGTGGACCAACTCATGCTTGTGCCGGATGCGTCCGGCCACTTACAGCCCGATCCGGGCGCTTAGGTAGGAAGGGACCACAAGCCATGAAAGCGATCCGGGTACATCAGTTCGGCGGGCCGAACGTCCTCACGCTGGAAGACGTGCCAGACCCGCAGGCCGGGCCGGGGCAGGTCGTCGTCCGTGTGGAGGCCGCCGGGGTCAACCCCGTGGACACCTATGTCCGGTCCGGCGGATCGGGCAAACGCCCCCTCCCCTACGTGCCAGGCTCGGACGCGGCGGGAACGGTCGAGTCAGTCGGCGAGGGCGTCACAAACGTCATAATTGGGGAGCGAGTCTACACGGCGGGGACCATTACGGGCGCGTACGCTGAGAAGGCCTTATGCAGTGCGAGTCAGATACGGCTTCTGCCGGAGCGTCTAACGTACGCACAGGGGGCGGGTGTATTCGTCCCCTACTACACGGCCTACTACGCCCTCTTTGAGCGGGCACAGGCGAGGCCCGGCGAGGCCGTCCTGGTGCATGGGGCCAGCGGCGGCGTCGGCGTGGCAGCCGTGCAGATGGCGCAGGCGGCGGGGCTGACCGTCCTTGGCACGGCCGGAACGGAGCGCGGTCGGCGGCTGGTCTCCGAGCAGGGGGCACGGCACGTCTTAGACCACACGCGCGATGGCTATCTGGACGAGGTGAAGGCGCTGACGGGCGGGGCCGGCGTTGGGATCGTGCTGGAGATGCTGGCGAATGTCAACCTCGCCAAAGATTTGGGCGTCTTGGCGCAGAATGGGCGCGTTGTGGTCATCGGCAGCCGTGGGCCGGTTGAGATAGACCCGCGCATGACCATGAGCAAGAACTCGTCCATCCTGGGCATGAGCCTGATGAACGTGACCGAGGCAGAGCAATCTCGCCTGCATGCCGCCGTGGGCGCGGGCCTGGCGAACGGCACGCTGACGCCTATCATCGCCCAGGAGATCCCGTTCGCGGACGCCGCCCGCGCCCACGAAGCGGTCATGGCGCCCGGCGCACACGGCAAGATCATCTTGAAGCCGTAACGGAGTCTGGTTGCGCGAAGTCGAAACCATTGTCGGGCTGCTGACGGTCGTGGTCGTCCTGGTCATGCTGGCGCGGCGGCTGAACGTCTCCTACCCTATCCCCCTCGTACTGGGCGGTCTGGCGCTCGGCTTCGTGCCGGGCCTGCCCCGAGTCACGATGCCGCCGGATCTGGTGCTGTTGGTCTTCCTGCCGCCTCTGCTGTATTCCGAGTCGCTTTCCCTGTCCTGGCGGGACTTTCGGGCCAACCTGCGGCCGATCAGCCTGCTGTCCATCGGCCTGGTCGCCATGACGACCGTGCTGGTAGCGGCCACGGCCCACGCCGTTGTTCCGGGCCTACCCTGGGCGGCGGCGTTCGTGTTGGGGGCCATCGTTGCCCCGACCGATGAGGTGGCCGTCGCGGCGGTCGCCGAGCATCTGCCGATCCCGCGCCGCCTGCTGATCATTATTGAAGCGGAGAGTCTGGTCAACGACGCCATCTCGCTCGTGCTGTATCGCCTGGCAGCGGCGGCCGTCGTCACCGGCGCGTTCTCCTGGCTCTCCGGTGGGTTGCAGTTCATTCTCGCAAGCGTCGGGGGGGTCGGATTTGGCCTCGCCGTGGGGTTCGGCGTTAACCGTTTGCGCCGCCGACTGGCGCCGGACCCACTGACTGAGAACACGATTTCGCTGCTAACGCCGTTCCTGGCCTACCTGCCGGCCGAGTCATTGCACGTCTCCGGGGTGCTGGCCGTGGTGGCGACCGGTCTCTACTTGGGACGTCAAGGCCCGCGCTTTATCACGTCGGCCACGCGCTTGCAGGGTGGGGCGCTGTGGCGGATGATTGACTTCCTACTGAACAGCCTGCTCTTCATCCTACTCGGCTTGCAGCTCCACCCGATCCTAAGCCGGCTATCGGGTCGCTCATGGACGACGCTGGCCTCTGAGGCGGCTCTCGTCTGTCTCTGTGTGATTTTGTCTCGCATTGTCTGGGTCATTCCCAGCGCCTATTTGCCACGCCAGTTGAGCCGGCGGCTGCGGGAGCAGGCCCCCCCCCCATCCTGGCAGCAAATCGCCGTAGTCGCCTGGACCGGCATCCGGGGCGGCGTCTCTCTGGCCGCCGCCCTTGCCATTCCACTGCTGACAAACCGAGGCACGCCATTCCCACAGCGGGACATGCTGATTTTCCTGACCTTCGCCGTGATCCTCACCACCCTCGTTCTTCAGGGGGGCACCCTGCCCCTGCTGATTAAACGCCTCGACTTGAAAGAGGATGACCTGGTCAGCCGGGAGGAGACGGACGCGCGGCTGCGAGCGGCACGGGCAGGCTTGGACCGGCTCAATCAGATCGCAGCCTCTGAAGAAGTGCCGGAAGAGATCGTGGCTGATCTGCGCGAACACGTCACGAACCGGATGGAGCGCTATGAGGCGCGTACGCGGGGCAGCGCCAACAAAGAGTATGAGACCCGCGCGACGATCTACCGGCGTCTCCGCAAGGAGATCCTGATGGCGGAACGGGAGACCGTGGTGGGCCTTCGGGACGCCTCGGCGATCAGCGATGACGTCATGCTGCGCCTGCAACGGATGCTGGACCTGGAAGAGCAGCGGCTGGCGCTGGAAGAGGAGGGCGAGGCGGGTGAGGAAGAATGAGCCACTCCGAGGGGCAGGCTGGGAGGCAGGGTGACGGCGGGCTGGGCAGGAGCCGTCTTGAGGCCTTCAGCGATGGCGTGTTCATTATCACAATCACGCTGCTGGTGCTGGACATCAAGGTCCCACGCCCGCGGACACGCCCGTCGCCTGGCTCCTGCCCCGCCTACTGGGCCTGTGGCCTGAACTGTTCTCCTACGTCCTGAGCTTTGTCATCATCGGCGTCTACGGGGTGTCCGTTCGTCCTGCACGGCCTTAACCTAGTCGCGGCCGGCCTCACCCTCCAACTGCTCTGGGCTTACGCCTTCGGGCCGGCAACGTTCGCACGTTGGCGGGGCCATGCCGCTAGGGCTGCGTCGCCAGACGCGCGAACTCTTCCAGATTGAGCGTCTCTCCCCGGCGACCTGGATCAATGGCGGCGGCTTCCAAAGCCTCCGCCGCACGCTCTCGTGTCCAAGCGAGGGCAGGATCGCCGCTCAGGGCGTTCAGGAGCGCCTTGCGGCGCTGCCCGAAGGCGGCGCGGACGACGGCGAAGAAGAGCGTTTCATCGGTGACAGAAACGGGCGGGGCAGCGTGGGGCGTCAGCTTGACGATGGCGCTGTCCACGTCGGGCGCGGGGAAGAAGACGCGGCGCGACACAATGCCGACAGTCTCCACAGCCGCGTGATACTGGGCGAAGACCGACAGGGAGCCGTAGTCGGAGGTGCCGGGTTTGGCGCCGAGCCGGGCGGCGACCTCTTTTTGTACTAAGAGGACGATCCGGGCGAAGCGCCCCTTCTGGTCGAGCATCGTCGTCAGCAGGGGCGAGGTGATGTTGTAGGGGATGTTGGCGATGGCCGAGACACGGGCGTCGCCGAACGTCGCCACAAGGAAGGCAGGCCAGTCCAGGGCCATCGCGTCACCGGGAACGATCTGCACCTGCGGCAGTTCGCCGACCGTCTCCGCGAGGGCTGGAAGCAGGTCCCGGTCTACTTCCAACGAGACGACCTTGCCGGAGGGCGTCACGGCCTCGGCCAGTGCCCGCGTCAGGACGCCGAGGCCCGCGCCGATCTCCAGCACAGCATCACCCGGCTGAAGCCCCCCCGCCGCGACGATCTTCGCCAGCGTGTTGGCGTCCACAAGGAAGTTTTGACCGAAGCGTTTACGGGGGCGCAGGTCGTGGCGTTTCAAGAGGGCGGAGACAGCGGAGGGAGAAGACAGGTTCATGCCGGCATTGTACCCGGCTAAAGCGTCTGTCCGGGCGGCGGGAAGTTTTGGGCAGCGTCGTCCAGGACCAGAACCCAGTCCTGCCCCGCGCCGCTGATCGGCGGCCGGAACTCACAAGACGCGGCGGGCGTGACGACGCCCGCAGAGAACGCCGCGCTGGTGCGTGGGTCGTACCACCACACCAGGAGTGCATCACCAGCCAGATTGGACAGGCCCAGAGTGAACGGCAAGCCGGACGCCGCATACACGAAGGCGTAGCGGCCCTCGGCGTCGCGCGTTGCCTGCGTATGATCGCTTCCCGTGCCAGGATCGGACAGGAGCAGAGACTGGTCCGGCACGCGCGTTAGGAACGGGCGCGACTCCATCAGGGCGCGGACGTGGCGCATCTGGTTCGCGCCGGGCAGATCAAGCGCTTCACGCCAGGGCGTTCGGGCACAGGTGACGGCGGGGAAGCGGGACGTGTCCAAAAACTGCCAGACGTCATGGCAGCCATAGGTGTGGCCGAACGCCCCGGCGAAGAGCGCCCAGTAGGCCGCCCGGCGGACGTCAGTCTCGTCAAAGTATCCGTGCTTGGCAGTCGCGCCAGGCACGCCCCAGTCAAAATCAATCGGGTGGTCTTCGTAGGCCGGCTCGCCGTCGAGCACGGGCTTGATCGGGAGCCGCGCGTAGTCTTGTGCGATCCGGGCGTAGTTCTCGGCGCTGCGGCTGTGGCCGGATTGCCACTGGTAAAAGTCCAGCCAATCGGCGTCTGGGAAGTAGTCCGAGGAAGAGCGCAGGCCGGGTGGGTGAAACGTCTTCAGGTGCCTACCCACGTCACCTTGGGTCAGTCCCTCGGCCATCGCCGTGACGAATGCCCGCTGCCGTTCGGTTTCCACGGGCCGGTCGCCGCCCAATATCCAAATGACGTCGTTCCCCGCGTATCTGCGTCCGAGGAACTCGCCGTACGGGTTGGCGTTCTCCGGCGTGAAGATCTCCGGCCCCGCGCCCGTCCCGATATTCCACTTGTCGCCCCAGGTCGGCAGCGGCCCGATTGTCAGGCCTAAGGCGTTCGCGCGGGTGATAATCCAATCGATGTGGTCAAAGTAGGCCTCTACGGGTCGCAAGGGGTCATTGTCCGCCAGTGGCAGATGGCCGTAGGGGTTAGGGACGTCAAACCCGTGTTCGGCAAGTACAACGGCCTCAATGACCGTAAAGCCCTGCGCGGCCCGCGTCTGGAGGTAGAAATCGGCCTCCTCGCGGGCGAG
>JAYTRQ010000004.1:0-7945 GCA_043746125.1 Armatimonadota bacterium
AGGGGGACGTTGACAATCGCGTGTTTGGGAATGATGCTGTTCTGGGCCACATTATTGGAAGCATGAATTTGTTCTTCCCCGCGTTGTGTTTAACAGCAGTAGCAGCGGGCTTAAAAGCACGACAAACAGTAGCCGGATGTGTGGGAATACTGTTTGCGATTGCTGATGCTGTTATTTTTATCCGCTTGTGGCTACCTATATACGGGTCGATTTAATAGGAAATGTGTACTAGCTGTACCGAACCTTCCGTAATGGCATCTATGCGACTAGCTAGCGCATGAGCGAGCGCGATCAACCTGCCGGACATGACATAACGCCCTTTATCGGAACTGGACTATGAAGTAATGGCATTGATGTTACAACCGTTGCGTGTCCCGAGTGGTTGGGAAATCAAGTGGAACTTGTTCTATGACTTACCGCCGAGTCGGGAAACAATTGAAGCGAGAATGTTCGCGGACTCTCAACTGCTTTTCTGGGCTGTTCATCCCAAACGCAGATTTGGTCTTAGTATGGAGTGGCGTTGGGAACCGAAACCGCTCGGCCAATTCGCTCTTGATGTTCTGTATGCTCCCCGCTTGTTGACACCACAAGGGCGTCAGGACAAAAGCTCTCCGCTTGATTTTGCCCCAAAACCTGTTTATCAGTTTGAGGCATCCTCCCATACTGTGATGGCGAAACCGAACTTTATATAAGCGAGCTTATAGGAACCAAAATGGGTGAGCAAGATTGGCAAATTGTTCCTGCTGAAGTATTAACGACACTCTTTCTAGATACAGATCCAGAATATCGCTTCAAGTGTGTCGTCTGTCATAGTCAAGTTGTCGTCTCATTTGCGCGTTGTCTTTCACGGGAAAAATCAAATTTAAGTGACCCTGGTTTAGCGGTTTGGCAGGATGAGTTGGAGCCACTCAATCAGAAATACGGCGGCGTTTTTCAGCCGACATATTGTTCGGTATGTAGAAGTGTATATTTAGCAATGGCTACAGTGGAAGATCGTTCTTGGGGTTCTTTGTGTGCAACTGTGGAGGCAGTCTGGAAGGTTAGTAAGGCATCAGTCTGACAACGTTCAGCGCCGGATATGACATAATTGAGCTTATCGGAAGCAGAGATCAACTGTCCGTCATATCGGCACTTTCAGGCTTGCTGCCCTGCCGTAGTGTGCTGGCCCACATCACCCAATGGGGCTGCAAACAGGATTTTAACCCCTCACTCCCATAACGTCTGCTGTCTTCACCATCAGCACAGCGTTTCGCTGCAACGCTCCCGGCCCTCATCCCCCACGCCATGCCTACCTCCACACCCATCATCGTCCGCCCCGCCCTCACGTCGGATGGCCCCACCCTCTTTCTCTTGGCCCTCGCCTTCGCCACGTCGTTTGCCGTGGAGCGGCCGGCGTTTGATCTCGCGCTTGCGGAACTGCTCGCCCAGCCCGACGCTTACCTGGCCGTGGCGCAAGAGAACGGCCAAGTCATCGGCTACGTGTTAGGATTCGCCCACTGGACCTTTTTCGCCAACGGCCGCGTGGCCTGGGTGGAGGAAATCACCGTGGCCGAGACGCACCGGCGGCGGGGGGGCGGGCGGCGGCTGATGACGGCGTTTGAGGCGTGGGCTGTGTCGCGCGAGGCCAAGTTGGTCGCGCTTGCGACGCGGCGGGCGTCAGAATTTTATAGGGCGCTGGGGTATGTGGAATCAGCAGCCTACCTCCGCAAGCGGCTGTAGCCGTCGTCATTGACAGGTCTGCGCGGGACGCCTATAATGGGGAAAACGCTTGAGGTACTTCCCTATGACTGAGATGGACGTAAGCCGGCGGCGGCTGTTGACGGCGGCATTGGCGGGGGCGGCGGGGCTGCTGGCCGGGCAGGCTTTCGGGGACGCCCCCACACCCAAAGCGCTTGGTCTGCCCAAGAAGGTGTTCGCGCACTACATGGTCTGCTGCCCCACGGCAGGCAGCGAGGCGACGATAGGGAATTTGATCAAGGAGATGGGCGAGGCGCAGAGGCGCGGTCTGGACGGCTTCGCCCTGAATTGCGGCGGGTGGAACAAAGGTGGGGATTACTACAAGGCCCGGTGCGTCCAGATGTACGAGGCGGCCAAGTTGATGGGCACGGGCTTCGAGCTGTTCATCTCGATGGACTACTGCTGCATCAACTATTTGGATGAGACGCGGGACGCCATCGAGACATTCCGGGACCATCCCAACCAGTTCAAGGTCGGCGGCAAGCCGGTTCTTTCTACGTTTGGCGGCGAGGGGCACACGCCCCAGCCCGCTCAGGAGAAGATCGCGCTCGTTCACAAGATGGGCGGTTTCTTCGTGCCGTTCTTCTTCCCGACAAACTATGGAGCCTTCGATGACGCCAACGTGGCGGAGATCCTGAAGTATTACGGCGATGCCGATGGCTACTTCTTCTTCGGCGCGGTCGGGACCGGGGCCGAGATCAGCAGGAACAGTCGCCGCCTGGCCGAAGCGTGGCACAAGGCGGGTAAGGTCTACATGGCCCCCATCACCCCCTACTACCGCTCCTACGTGATCTCGGAGACTCGCGGGTTCACCAGCATGGCACAGGAGTGGGAGGGGGCGATCCGGGACGGCGCGGACTGGGCCGAGATCGTGACGTGGAACGACTGGAACGAGAAGACCTACGTTGCCCCCTTCGGCGCGCCGAGCGACACACATGTCTGGGGCGGGGATGACGATGGGTACGGCGCGATCAACTATTCGCACGCGGCCTATCTGGATGCCAGCCGCTACTACGTGAATTGGTTCAAGACGGGGCAGCAGCCCAAGATCATCCAGGACACGCTGTTCTACTTCTACCGCACCGAACCGAAGGCGGCGAAGGGTAAAGAACTTTCGCCCAAGCAGATCCAGCAGCATCTCACGTCGTTTCCCGGCGCGGATACCTTGGTGGACAATGTGTTCGTGACGTGCTTCCTCTCCAAGCCGGCTCACCTGACGATCCACAGCGGGACGACGTCGCGCACGTTTGATCTGCCTGCCGGGGTCCATCACGTGGACATGCCCTTCGCGCTGGGCACGCAGCGGTTCACATTGACGCGGGGCGGGCGCATCCTTAAAGACAAGACAGGGGAACACGAGATCGCTGACCGGCAGGGCGAGACGCGCTACAATTATTTTTCAGGAGAGGCGTGAGGGGAAGCCAGCGCGCATAGGATACGTTCTCAGAGCGGCTTTGGGACAGCATACGACCATGGCCCATGCCAAGCCTCTGCTCACGCACTCAGTGATCGTGCCGCTATCAGCCACGCTCGGCAGGATCCCCCTCGACGCTACTCTCCGAGCATGAGAAAAGCCCCACTCCCATTTGGGAGCGGGGCTTTTCCAGGACTTTTTGGCCCTACTTCTGGGCGGAAGCCGCCTTCTGGGCGGTCTTCTGGGCGGCGGTCCGCTTGTTCTGGCCCCGGCCCAAGCCGCGCTTGAAGGGGGCGCGGTGGACGATCTCGGTGTAGTCCAGGCCGGCCGCCGTCAGCGCCTTGTGCCAGGAGTCGAACCGGCGGCGGGCCGCCGTGATCAGGGTGATATCCTCGATCTCCATGTTCTTGGCGTTCAGCTCTTTGCCGTCCACATGGAATGCACGGACCATTTGCAGGATGCGCTCGTCATCCCACTCACGGTACTTGCGGATCTCGTCGTAGTTCAGGCCGGACGCTTCCAGGGCCTCACGCCAGGAGCCAAAATGGCTTTTCTTGGTGGCGGCGGCGGCGAGTTGCGGGTCTACGTTGAGGCAGACGTTGCGCCAGGACAGGTCTACGCCCTGCGCGTGCAGTTCCTGGACGCGGGCGATGATGCGCTCCCGGCTCCACGACTTGTAGCGGCGGATGAGGTCGTAGTCCAGCCCGGCGAACCGGACCGCAGCTTCCCAGGTCCCGAAGTAGCGGGTTGCGGCCCGCAGCAGGGACAGGTTGTTCGAGGCGACGCTCGAATAGTTCAGAACTTCGCCGGACTCGTACATGGAGAGGATCTCCAGGCCGATGGCGTCTTTACTCCACTTGCGATGCATTTGCACGGTCTCCTGTAGTCTTGTATGTCGCCTATACTGGCTCAGAGGAACGCCGCGCGTACGGCATTGGGGTGCCGCGTGTCAAGCCTCTGGTGTTCTCAGCTTGAGGTTTCGGCAGCACTGTCTTCGCTGTCTTTTCAACTCGTCTTTGGATTGTCTTCGCCCCCCGCAGCGCAAGTGTTTCGTTTCGCTACGGTTGCGACAGGACTATTATACTCCCATTTGTCACGAACGTCAACAGTTTTTATATAAAGATTTGTTAACTTTTCATTAAGCTTTATGCTACACTAATCTCAAGAGGAAATAGTACTATGCAGACGTCACCACAGATGCCGGTGCCCGATCACATTGCCCGGCTGCGCCCCTATGTGCCCGGAAAGCCTATCGAAGAAGTGCAGCGCGAGCTTGGCCTGACGGACGTCATCAAGCTGGCCTCCAACGAAAACCCGCTCGGCCCCTCCCCCCTCGCCTTGCAGGCGCTGACCGCCACGGCGGCGGGCGTGGCGCTCTACCCGGAAGGCAGCGCCCCGGCACTGCGCCGCGCCGTCGCCCACGCGACGGGGATGCCCGAAGACACCTTAGTCTTCGGCAACGGCAGCGACGAGATACTGCACCTGCTGGCCCTGACGTTTTTGCAGCCCGGCGATGAGACCGTGCAGGGCGATCCGTCGTTCGCCATGTATGACATCTACGCGACTCAGTGCGATGCCGTTCCTATCCTAGTGCCGCTGAAGAATTACACGCACGATCTCGACGCGATGGCGGACGCGATCACGGACAAGACGCGCATGGTGTTCCTCGCAAACCCCAACAACCCCACCGGAACCATCGTCCGCCGGCAGGCCGTGGAACGTTTCCTAGACCGCCTGCCCCCCAACGTCCTGTTCGTCTTAGACGAGGCCTACGATGAGTACGTCACAGACCCGGACAAGCCGGACTTGCGCCCCCTTATATTAGAGGGCCGCAACGTCGTCATCCTTCACACTTTTTCCAAGGCCTTTGGGCTGGCTGGCCTGCGCGTCGGCTACGGCATCATGCGGCCTGAAACGGCCGTCCATCTGAACCGCGTCCGCTCGCCCTTCAACGTCAACCTGCCCGCCCAGGCCGCCGCGACGGCTGCGCTTGCCGACACTGACCACGTTGCCCGTACAGTCGCCTTGAACGCCGAGGGCCGGAACTACTTCAACTCCGAGTTCGAGAAGATGGGCCTAGACTACGTCCCCAGCGAAGGCAACTTCGTCCTGGTAGACGTCGGCCGGGACGCCCGCGAGGTCTTCCAAGCCTTGCAGCACAAGGGTATCATCGTCCGCTCGGCCTACGGGATGGGCCTGCCGCACCACATCCGCGTCACGACCGGGACGATGCCGCAGAACGAGCGGTTCATTGCGGCGATGAAGGAAGTGCTGGCAGTGAAATAAGTGAGGCGATGTCGTGGAAGTTGAAGCATTCGTTGAGCAGTTTCGGGCTTGTACGCCTTCCATAGATGATCTTGTTGCAGCAGGGCTTTCGCATGGCGAGGCTGAAAAGATGCATAGCGGCTACAACTTTGTCAAAAATGGCACAGACAAAGTAGCCGCTAATCCATTACTCGACCTACTGACGAGATACGACGGCACCCACGTAGAGATAGGCATGATACGTTTCAGTAAACCATCTGCTCATTCAGACAACAAATGGGTGATCGGCAAAGATGAGGCGGACCTTCTTATACTGGATCTCAACACGCAACGCATCTTCGTAGAAGAAGTTGGGACGGATGGTTACGTTCTCTCTCAGTGTGCTGAAAATGCAGACCGATTTCTTACTGCCATCTTACCGGCCGCGTGCTTTTTGGCAAGGTGTACTTGTGAAGATGGCTTGTACGAAGACCAGGATGCTGCGCGGTCTCAAGCACAAGACTGTGCAGAGAAAGCCGGCGGCCCGGAATACTTCAACTTTTACGCTACGCTGGTCGGGTATGAGGGTGACATACCATGAGGACAGAGGACATGACACCTGAACAGGTCCAGCAGCGTGACCTGGAAGCGCTGAAGCGCGAACTCGGCGTGGCCGGCATGGTGCGGTTTATGCAGCAGTTTTCCAATGGACAAGGCGATTACTCGGTTGAACGTTATCAGTTGCTAAACCATCTTACGCAGGAAGACATCATAGCCCAGATAAACGCATTACAGCGGAGGAAATCCGAGTGACCGAGACCAAACGCCCCATTACCGCCGATGATTTGTTGACCTTGCAGACCGTCAGCGACCCGCAGATCTCGCCCGACGGCACACAAGTCGCCTTCACCCGCACGACCGTGGACCGGGACAAGAACAAGTCTCGCGGCGAGATCTGGCTGGTCCCGGCCGACGGCAGCCGTCCGCCGCGACGGTTCACGGGCGGCACCGACAGCGTCGGCGAAGCCCACTGGTCACCGGACGGCAAGCAGCTCGCGTTCGTCTCGGACCGCAAGGACGAGACAGCGCAGGTCTTTCTGATTCCCGCCGATGGCGGCGAGGCGCAGCCGCTCACGAAGCTGGAACAGGGAAGTGTTCAGGGGCTGCGCTGGTCGCCGGACGGTTCGCAGATCGCGTTCCTGTACCGGGCCACGCCGGCCGCGTACACGAAAAAGGCTACAGAAGAGCGTAAGGAGAAGGGACTCTCGTCCCCGCCCCGCGTCCATACCGCCCTCGCCTACCGGCAGGACGGATTTGGCTATTGGGACGGCTCCTACTGGCAGGTCACCGTCGCAGACGCCAAGACGGGTGAGGCGAAGGCGCTGACAAGCGGCGACCTCTCCTGCGGCGTCCCCTGCTGGTCCCCAGACGGCAAGACACTGGCGTTTCTCTCCGACCGGCGGCCCAACTGGGACGCACTGGGCACGGCCGACGAGCAAATCTGGACGGTCCCCGCCGGGGGCGGCGAGCTGACGCCCGTTCCTGCACCGCTCGGCGGCAAGAGCGCCCTGGCCTGGTCTCCGAGTGGGGAGATGTTCGCGTACGTCGGCAACCCGGACCCAGACGACCAGTGGGGCACGAACAACGACCGTCTCTATGTCCTGCCCGTGACGGGTGGCGAGACGGCTCGGGACCTCACAGGCCACACCGATAAGGCCGTCGGGCCGCTGGCAATCTCAGATTCGGGCGATACAGGCGGCGGCGACGTCGTTTGGAGCGCGGATAGTTCGCGCCTATTCTTCCAAATCAGCGAGTCGGGCGATGTCCGGCTTTACTCCGTGCCCGTCGAAGGCGGCGACCTTGTGCCGCTGACACCCTCCGGGCACGTCTGCGGCGGCTTCGGCGTCTCAGGCAACGCGCTCGCCTACACGCTCGGCTCCCCGACCACGTCCTCCGAAGTCTTCGTGAGTGCCCGGCAGATCACCGACCTCAACCGCGCCTGGCTCGACGAGATCGCCTTAGCCGTGCCGGAGCCGTTCTCCTTGGACAGCGGCGATGGCGGGACCGTACCCGGCTGGTTCCTCACGCCGCCGGCCTTCACGGCCGATGGCACAGCTCCGCTCATCCTGTACGTCCACGGCGGGCCGCACTTGCAGTATGGCAACGCCCTGTTCCACGAACTGCAATGGCTGGCCGCTCAGGGTTACGTCGTCGCCTACGCCAATCCGCGCGGCTCCAAAGGCTACGGCGAGGCACACACCAAGGCAATCAAAGGCCAGTGGGGGACGCCCGCACTCGCTGACATGGAGCGCGTCGCCGACGAGGCCGTCCGCCGGGGGCTTGCCGACCCGGCCAAGACGGCCATCATGGGCGGATCTTACGGCGGCTACTTGACGGCCTGGGCCATCGGCCATACGGACCGCTTCGCTTGCGCCATCGCGGACCGGTTAGTCGCCGCCCTCCCCTCCATGAGCGGCACGACCGACTTCCCCTGGGCGCATGGGACCTACTACGGCGGCAGCGCCTGGGACGACCCCGCCGACCTGTGGC
>JAYTRQ010000005.1:0-2521 GCA_043746125.1 Armatimonadota bacterium
GGGTGACAACCTGATCGTCCGCGGCCTGGACCTGGCACGGTTCGCGCCGGGCGAGACCTTCCGCATCGGGGACGCCCTCCTGACCGTGACACCGACCCCGCATCGCCCCTGTGCCAAACTCGCCCGGCGCACAAGTGCGACGAAGATGAAGGCGATCAGTGCGGGCAAGTTTCGGGGGCTGATGCTGGACGCTCGTGAGCCGGTGACACTTCACGTTGGCGACCCCGTCGAGCGCCTTATACTGACTCCATCCGAGGTTTAGCCGCCTCCCAGCGCCGGTATAAGAGACACGGAAAGCGCATCCTCTCATGTTTCCCAGAAAAGCTTTGTTTGTTCTTTTGATCGCCTGCACCGTGGTCGGGTCTGGCTGCTCGCGGCCGTCCCGGACAGCCGAGCAGGTTGCCGGGCCGACTACGCCCCCGTCCGCCCTACGCCTCGGGCCGACACCACCCGGTGGTCCCAGCGAGGCCGCGACCGGGGCGGGTGCGGGCGGGTCGGCGGCGGCCGGTTACGAGGTGGGCCGCGTCGGCAGCAGCCTGGAAGAGCCGGTCCTGCCCCCGCAGCGTGTCGGTATCACCTACAGCCGGATGTCGCCGGTTGGGAGCAGCGGCTCCGGCTTGGGTGACCGGGGCAACCCGATTCCGCCGGACGTCTCCCTGGCCGCCCCGCCCGACCCTACCGCCCCAGTCCGTCTTGCGCCGGGTAATACGAGTGGGCCTCAGAGTCCTTGACGTTCCCGCTCCTTTCCACTATAATAGCCCCACCCATTTTCCCGTCTGAGGAGACACGAATCCATGCCCTACGAAGGCCAAGCCGCCGTGCTGAACGAAGCCGGACGCGATGTCGAAGTTGAAGATATCACCATTGACGACCCTGGACCCGATGAGGTGCTGGTCAAGCTGGCCGCATCCGGCGTCTGCCACACCGACCTGACCGTCAAGAATCTGAAAGGCAATGGCTTGGCCTTCCCTATTGTCCTCGGCCATGAGGGTGCTGGCTACGTGGAAGCCGTCGGTGAGGGCGTTCAGGGCTTAGAAAAGGGTGATCCCGTCGTCCTCGCCTATCGCGCCCCGTGCGGCCTGTGCCCGAGTTGCCTTCGGGGCGACCCGCGCCACTGCTATGCCGCCTTGCGTGCACAGCAGCGCCTCCACCGCAAGCGAGACGGTGCGCTCTGTTCACAGGTTTTGCGCTGCGGGACGTTCTCGACCTACACCGTCGTGCATTCCAAGGCTGCCATCAAGATGCCCAAAGAGATGCCCCTGGACAAGGCTTGCCTGATCGCCTGCGGCATTGTGACCGGCGTGGGCGCGGCCATGAACACGACGCCCGTCTTTGCGGGCGCTCGCGTCGCTGTGATCGGCTGCGGTGGGGTTGGCCTGTCCGTCATCCAGGGCGCGAGGCTTCAGCACGCCCGGCAGATCATCGCCGTGGACGTCAGCGACAACAAGCTCAAGCAGGCTAAAGAGTTCGGCGCGACCCATACGGTCAATGCCAAAGAGGGTGACCCCGTGGCCCAGGTCCGGGCGCTCACGGAAGACGGCTGGGATGGTGGCGTGGAGTTCGCCTTTGAGGCAACCGGTATCCCTGCCTGTACTGAGCAGGCCATCAAGATGCTCTCCTATGGCGGCACGGCGACGACCATCGGATTCCCTGCCGCCGACGACGCCGTGATCCTGAACCTAGGCGACATGGCGACCGGAGTTTACTGGAACAAGGCGGGCCTACGCGTCTGCCACTGCGGCGACGCCCTGCCGTCCCACGACTTCCCCCTGCTGGCCCAGCTTTACCTGGACGGACAACTCAAGCTGGACGAGATGGTGACGAACAAGATCACGATCAACGACGTCAACGAGGCGTTTGAGGCCATGCACCACGGGGACGTGCTGCGGAGCGTCATCATCTTCTGATGCCCATCTTCTGATGCCCATCTTCTGATGCCCATCAATTTATCGCAGGAGTCGACGACGGAACTGGGTGGGTGTCTCCCCGCGTAACTGCTTGAAGCGGCGGGAGAAGTGATATTCGTCGGCGTAGCCCAGACGCTCGGCGATCTGCGCCCCGGCCATACCCGTGTATTGCAGCAGGTGGCAGGCGGCCTCGATGGTCCGTTCCGCGCGGAACCTAGCAGGTGCAATGCCTATCTCGCGTGTGAACCGTCGGCGGAACGTCTCGTAAGGCATTCCCATCGGGCGGACCAGGCCAGCCAAATCCGTGTTCGCGTCGAGCGAGCCGCCGAGGAGAGCGCAGGCCTGGGCCAGCCAGAGGTTCGGGGCCGGCGCGGTGGTGTGAAGCGGTCGGCTGAGGATGATCTCCGTCAGCAGGGTCAGCAGCCGACAGACCTGGAGTGCCTTCGCGGATGGGGTGATGAGCTCAGGGATGTCGGAGAGAGCGCGGAACCGGGCCAGCCAGTCGTCGAGCGGCTCCAGCGAGTACAGGGGCGTCTTCGGGTCGAACAGCCCCATCGAATGCCAGGCATCAAAGGCCGGACCGCTGAACACGAGAAAGAACTCATCCCAAGTCT
>JAYTRQ010000006.1:0-7931 GCA_043746125.1 Armatimonadota bacterium
TGACGCGCGGCTATCGCCTGATCCGCCGCCCTTTGGGTTCCGAAGCCCTGGGATGCGCCGTCGAGGAGGTCAAGAACTTCGTCTGGGCCTTGCGCCACAAAAGCCCGACAGCACCGGAATTGACCCTGGATAAGCATGACCACTAACTGCCCTGAAAGCGAAGAAGCACGCGCTGCCGCGCCGAGAGGGGGCCACGTCGCCCTGTACATGCAGTCCTTCGCCGGCGGTGGCGCGGAGCGTGTCATGGTCAACCTGGCCTCCGGCCTGGCCGCGCGTGGGCTGCGGGTGGACTTGATCGTCGCGCGCGCGGAAGGCCCTTACGCTTCCTCGATCATGCCGGGCGTTCGCCTCGTAGACCTGAAGTGCCGGCGATCCCTGACCAGCCTGCCGAAACTCGTGCTCTACCTGCGGCGGGAGAAGCCGGATGCGCTTCTTTCGGCGATGGGGGCCTCCAACCTCATCGCTCTCTGGGCGCGAGCGGCGGCGCGGTATCGGGGTCGCCTGGTGATCAGCGTCCATATCAATCTCTCGGCGCATTATCAGCATGAATCGGGACTATCGGGCCGAGTTTTCCCCGCACTCTACCGGCGTTTCTATCCCAATGCGGATGCGGTCATCGCCGTCTCCGAGGACGCCGCGGACGACTTGAGGCAGGCGTTTCGGCTGTCGTCTGACCGCGTCCGAGTGATCTACAACCCGGTGGTCTCACCCGCCCTGTTCCTGAGCGCCGCGGAGCCGCTGGAACATCCTTGGTTCGGGCCGGGGCAGCCGCCCGTGGCGCTCTCCGTGGGTCGGCTTTGTGAGCAGAAAGACTTCCCGGCACTGATCCAGGCGTTCGCGAAGGTGCGCGCCCGGATCCCGGCACGCCTCCTGATCCTGGGCGACGGCCCGGACCGCGCTCGATTGGAAGCGGCAGTGGCCGCGCTGGGCCTGACCGAGTCGGTCAGCCTGCCGGGGTTCGCGCCCAATCCCTACGCCTATATGGTGCGCGCGGCGGCTTATGTGCTTTCCTCGCGCTGGGAGGGTCTGCCGACAGTGCTGATCGAGGCGCTGGCCTGCGGGTTGCCAATCGTCTCCACGGACTGCCCCAGCGGTCCGCGTGAGATTTTGCAAGGGGGGCGCTATGGAAGCCTGGTGCCGGTGGGAGATGTGGAGGCTCTGGCCGTGGCCCTCGAAGCGTCCCTGCTCGGCCGCCGCGCCGCCGCCCCGCGAGAAAGTTGGGCCGCGTTCGACACGGCGCGCGTTGCGGTGGACTATGAGAAGGCGCTGTTCACCCGATGAAAAGCTTGAGTCGCACACTGGAAGCGTGGGCCTACGGCGCCTCTTTGATCCTGATCGCAAGTATCCCTGGCCTGTTCATCCAGTTTTCGGATGCGCTGCTCGGATCGATCAATCGCCTGATCGCCGGCGCCGTCGTTCTGCTCTGGCTTTTGTCCGTGGCGACGACGGGCCGGCTGCGGCGGCTGCACCTGTTTCACTGGCTGTCGCTGACGTTCGCCTTATGGTATGTGATTAGTCTGTGGTGGAGCGTTGCGCCGGAAGACTCTCCGTTTCTTGTCGGTGTGGTGGAAGGCGTGGCGCTGACGATCTTGATTTGGGACATTTTCTGGTCAGAGGCTCGTGTCCAGGCCGCGATGCAGGCGTTCCTGCTGGGGGGCTATGTTTCCATTGCCACCACACTGGCTGAGTTTCTCCAGGGCCACCAGGCAAGGCACTGGGAAAAGCGCTTCGCCGGCTCCGGCTTTGACCCCAATGACATTGCGCTGCTTCTGGCGATTGGGATTCCGATGGCCGTTTATCTCGCGCAGCGTCAGCAGGGAGCGCCGTTACTGCGTTTCCTCAATTTCTTGTTTCCGATTGCAACGGGGTTCGCGATCATCCTCAGCGGGTCTCGCGGCGCCCTGCTCGCCGCCGCGCCGGCCTATCTGTTTTACTTGATTGCGCTCGCCCGCTTGAAACTGCAATGGCGGATGGTGATGGCCGCCGTTCTGCTGGGGGCCGTGGTCGGGGCGACCCGTCTCAACCTCAGCGAGCCGCTTCAACGCCTGGGTGCGGTCGCAAATTCCGCGTCCGACGATCACCTCAGCGGGCGGCAGGATATCTGGCATGCTGGGTGGATTGTCTACGGCCAGCACCCATTGCTGGGCATAGGCGGTGGCGCGTTCCTGTCGGCGACGCAATCGCTCAACGGCCAGGGGCAGCCCCTCATCGCGCACAACACCTACCTCTCTGTGCTGACGGAACTCGGGCCGGTCGGTTTCCTCATATTCGCGGCGCTGATCGCGACCGTGGTCGCGAGCGCCCTGCGTCAGCCGCGCCTGCCGCAGCAAGCCTGCCTCCTGGCGCTCTTAGTCTGGGCCATCGGCGTCTTCGCGCTGTCATGGGAGTTCCGCTCCCAGACCTGGTTCCTGTTCGCCCTGATCGTGGCCGCAGGCCACTGCGAGAGTGTACCCTCCGAGCCGGCGGCGTTCAGGGGGGAGCGGCCATGACGATCAGCCTTCTTTTGGCGGGCCAAGACCCATCGCTCCCCGGAGGGATGGCGAAGTACGTCGGCGGCTTGTCGGCCTACCTGGAGGGCATCCCCGAGGTCGAGGCTCATTTCTTCAACGAGACCCGCGTCAAGGGTCGCACGGGGCTGGCGAGCGCCAACCTGGCGTCGGCGGTTCGGGAGAGCGGGACGGTCCTGCTCGCTTTCCAGCGGTCGCTCCGAGGCCTGCGCCCGGACGTGGTCCATCTCCAGATGGCCCATGGCCTGTCTGTGATGGAAAAGTGCCTGATGGCCTCCCTAGCCTCGCGGCGGGGGATTCCCGCGCTGGTCCACATGCATGGCGCCGGTCTTGATGTGCTGCTGGCGGCGATGCCGGCCTGGCGGCTCCGCTGGCTGGATCGAGCACTATCGCCTCCCAATCGCGTAGTCGTCCTGTCCGAAGGCATGGCCCGCCTATTCGGTCGGTACCTGCCGCGGGTCCGGGTCTCCGTCATTCCGAACGCGGTCGCCCTGGTGACGCCGCCCCCGTTGAAGTCGCCTGCTACGTTCGGGTTCCTCGGATACATGGATGGGCGGAAGGGCGAGTGCGATCTGATCCGAGCGATGACAGGGCCGAATGCTCCACCAGGGAGGCTATGGCTGGCTGGGGACGGGCCGGGGAGGCGCACGGCGGAGACACTGGCACGCGGGAAAAAAGAAACAATCCGGTTCCTGGGGAACGTGGACGGCGCGGCCAAGGCGTTGTTCTTTCGCGAAATCGACGTTCTGTGCCTACCGTCCCATGCGGAAAATCTGCCCATCGCCCTTCTGGAAGCGATGGGCCACGGCCGTCCCGTGATCGCGACCCCGGTCGGCGCGATCCCGGAGATGATTACGGATGGCCTCCAGGGATGGCTGACACCTGCTGGAGACGTCCCGGCGCTGGCTGCCGCCATGGCCGACGCCGCGCGGCGGCCGGAGGAAGTAGAGCGCCGGGGCCGCGCGGCCTGGCAGACGGTGGCCGAGCGCTACACTTGGGAGCGAAACGGACCATACGTCATTCAACTTTATCGGACCATGAAAACCAATAATGAACATGCAAACCCTTAAAAACCCGTCGGCGCGTGCGACCGCCGAGTTCCCTGAGAGGCACGCGCCGTTATCGCGGCCCGGATACCGGAACACAAAGCGCGTGTTGGATCTCGCCGCAGCCCTGATCTTTCTAATCTTGATTTCCCCCATTATGCTGGCGGTGGCGGTTTCCATCAAGCTCACAAGCCGGGGGCCGGTCCTTTTTCATCAGATGCGACTGGGCCGCAAAGGACGTCCGTTTCGTCTGTTTAAGTTCCGCACGATGGTGAGCGATGCTGAGCAACGGCTCGCGGCTCAGGCCGAGTTGCAGGAGAAGTACGCGGCCTCATTCAAGATCGCCAACGACCCTCGAGTGACGCCCGTAGGCGCGTTCCTGCGGAGGACGAGTCTCGACGAGCTGCCACAGCTGATCAACGTCCTGGAGGGGAGCATGAGCCTGATCGGCCCCCGCCCGATCGTCCCGGTGGAGCTGGAAAAGTACGGCCCATATGGCGAGAAGCTACTGACCGTCAAGCCCGGCCTGGGGGGGTTGTGGCAGGCAAGTGGGCGCAGTGATACGACTTATGACCAGCGGATCGCCCTGGACATGCGCTATGTAGACCGCGCCTCTTTGCGGGAAGATTTCCGCCTGCTGATCAAGACGGCCGTGGCCGTCCTAACCTGCCGCGGCTCGTTCTGACCCGATTCCTGCCGATTTGCTCTCTGGGAAAAACTATGACACACGAACTTGCCACAGTCAACCACCGCGCCGAGATCAGCCTGAGTGAGATCCTCGGCGTGTTCTGGCGTCGTAAAATCCCCTTCTTTCTGATTCTTGCGGCGTCCCTGGGCTTGGCGGTCCTCGTCTCGCATCACACGACTCGCAGATGGCGCGCGGATGCCGAGATGGCCCTGATACAGCGCGACACTACGAGTGAGGCTTCCAAAACCACCTATGCCGCTCCCCTCATCGAGACTGTGGACACCCAGATGGCGATGCTGCAAAGCTCCGCCATGCCGCAGCGGACGCTGTACTGGATGCAGATTCACCCCGGCGGCCCCGGCTCCCACCCGGTCCGCATGCCCTGGACGGCGGAGAGCCTCCAGCGAGCGATTACGATCACTAACCCGAAGGAAACCAACGTGATTCAGGTCTCCGCGGAAGCGGAGAGCCGGGCGGAGGCTGCGCGTGTCGCGGACGCGGCCTGTCAGGCGTTTCTCCAGTGGAAAAGGGAGATGGCGCAGCAGCAGGTGCGTGGGATCGCGCAGAGCCTCCAAGTCCGCTCGGCGCGCGCCGAGGGGGAAATGCTGGAGGCGGAGCGCCAGGAAAAGTCGTTCAGGCAGCAACATCAGCTGACGGACGTAGCCGAGCAGGAGAAGTTTCTGCTGGATCAATATCAAGCCCAGCAGGCGCAGGCCGTCGATCTCCAAAAGCAGATCGCATCCCTGGACGTGCGCCTGCGGACGCTTGGGGCCGAGATACGTGGCAAGAACGCCCATCTCGGCGGCGGCTCTGGCGTCCGCGACGACGCACTGGTGATAAGCCTGCAATCCCAGTTGAACCAGCTCGAGATAGACCGGGCGGACATGGCGCAGAAGGTAAGGCCGGCGTTCCTCGGCGTCCTGCCGCAGATGGACGCCAAGATCCGCGACGTCCGGGCGCGTCTGTCGCAGGCGATCCACGGCATCCTCAGTGGGAACGTGACCACGCTTCAATCGCAAAGCGCCCTCCTCGATGATTATCAGGAGACGCAGGTGAACGCCATTGATGTTGCGGCGAAGCTGGCGGCTGTCAACCGCCTGCGGAGTCAGATGCAGGCCCAAATCGCGCAGATGCCCCAGACCGACGAGGATTACAAGCATCTCGTCCGCCGTGTGGATCTAACCAACGCGCTGTACGTGTCGCTGCGCTCCGCCCTCGACGCGGCCCGCCTCGACGCCGACATCACGACCAGCAACGTCCAGATCACGCAGACGGCCATCGTGCCTGAGAAGCCCTTCCGGCCCAACCTGCTGCAAAATCTCGCCTTGGTGGGAATGGTCGGCATTTTCCTCGGCTGCTTGGCGATCATCCTGCTGGAACAGAGTGACCGCCGAGTGCGGAATGTCACCGACGTGCGGCGCCTGATTCCGGCCCCCGTCCTCGGTTCGCTGCCCCTCCTGCCACGCGCGAAAGCGGCGGCGCTGATGACGGGGAGCGGGGGCGCGCAGGTCCTGGAGGCCTACCGCCAGACTTATGCCAATCTGCTGCTGACCCTGCACCGCACCCGGCAGGCTGGCCTCCGCCGCCACCCGGTCATCCTGGTCACGAGCGCCCTCCCCGGCGAGGGGAAAACGGTGACGGCGAGGCACCTTGCGCTGGCGATCGCCCTGTCCGGGAAGCGCACCGTCCTTGTGGATGCTGATCTGCGTGCGCCATCCCAAGCCCTGTCCCTGGCTCCGTCGCAGGATGGTCCGTCCTCTTCTGCCATCGGGAAGGGAAAGCCGCAGGGGCTGGCAGACGTCTTGCGCGGGGCGGCCCTGCTGGAGGAAGTAATCAGCGAGTCGGAGTACGGAAATCTTCTGTTCCTGGGGCGGGGTCAGATCGAACGCGAGAGCGCGGACCTGATCTCTCATCCACGGATGGAACAGACTCTGGACGCGCTGCGGAGCCTCGCTGACGTCGTGATTGTGGACGCGCCGGCTTGCCTGGAGCGGGCCGAGGCGTCTTTCCTCGCCCCGCACGCGGACTGTATCATTCAAGTGATCGGCGTCGGGCGGGTGGATGAAAGTTCCCTGCTGCAAACGTTCTCGGCCCTCGCGTCGGCGCACCCCAGTCTGATGGCGGTCTTCCTAAACTTTTCCCCCGAACGCAGGCCGACCCTGATGTCGGGGGTTGGGTTGGTCAGTACGCCGCCGCCTGTCGCACCCCTCGACGCCGGCCCCGCGTGGGAACAGGGGGGAAAGATCCTCCTGTCGGAGAACAAGACCACCCGAATTATTGTGCAAAATCTACATGGCCTAGAAGGCACTGTGAGATTGGTGCGGTCTGATGACCCGGAGTAGCGCTCCCTGGTTGCAGGCGCCCCTGCCTCGCCGGCCTGAATGCCCGTCCGTCACTTTCGGCAGGGAGACGCGGACTTATCCGTTCAAGAGAGGCTAGGAGAACTTGGCACAACGGGTTGTCTTTGAGATCATCCGCAGTGGCCAGATAGCCTGAAGAATCTGGTCCTCTGCCCCCGGGACTCCCCGGACGATGCTGTGCGAGGCGGCGACGGAGAAGGAGCGGGAAGAGTTGATGCAGGCGCTGGTGGTGCGTGTGGAAATGGACGAAAAAGAAAGAGGAACCTGCGAGGTGGCATTGCTGCCGCAGGTTCCTTCTCCTGCCTCTGATAGGTCGGAACTAACTCCGAAGATGGGAGCGGGGGTGTACGTCGTTACGGACTATCCACCCATCCAATCTCCCGATTTTGAGGTCTCGCGCATTTCGCGAAGAGCAAGAAAGTTGCTCGAACCAGGTAGTTTTGTTCCACAGGTTTAGGTAAGTCGTCTTAAGTGTGCTGTTAGAAAACAGATTTAAGCGGCTCTGCTTCGTACTAAGATATTACCTGAAACGTGTCATAATGACATTCTATCAGCCTACAGACTTTACCAGACTTGTTAGGGTAAAGTCGTTTCTGTAAGAGTGAAATGACCGAAAACTTTGCTCGAAAGCGAGTAGGGAAAGTAATAAGTCAGGGAGTATTCTTAAAGTTACCAGACACCAAGGAGAGAACCCACGACCTACCAGAACGATTTTACTTTATCGGCAGCCCTTTTGGATCAAGGATTTTTGGATCAACTCACAACCAGTGGTTTGGAGGCTTTGCCCGCGCTCTTTCAGGGGCTTCTGAACGCCGCTATGCAGATTGAACGCCAGAACCACCTTGGTGCGGCTCCCCACGAGCGCATTCAGGAGCGTAGCGGCCATGCCAATAGCTTCAAGGACAAAACACTCAATACCCACCTGGGACAGATCACCGTCGCCATCCCCCAGGTGCGTGAGGTCAATGGACAGGGCGGCGGCTTCTACCCGTAGTCGCTGGAGCGCGGCACCCGCTCCGAACACGCCCTCAAGTTGGCGTTGGCCGAGATGTATGTCCAGGGCGTTTCCACCAGTAAAGTGGCGGCCATCACCGAGAAGCTCTGCGGGTTTGCCGTCAGCAGCACCCAGGTGAGCCAAGCGGCAAAGCTACTGGACGAAACGCTTACCGCATGGCGTCAGTGGTCTCTTTCGGCCTGCCCATATGTCTTCCTCGATGCTCGCTACGAGCGGGTGCGCCAGAATGGGCTGGTGCAGAAAGCCACCGTACTCATTGCCGTGGGCGTGGGCGGGGTAGGCAAGCGCACCGTACTTGGGGTCTCGGTGGCCCTG
>JAYTRQ010000007.1:0-2511 GCA_043746125.1 Armatimonadota bacterium
GACGGTCCGGGTCAGATGGCGCCCGGCGCGACCGTAAAGGTCGCCCTGGACGCCGTTGACCCGCAGAACGACCCATTGAAGACGACCTGGGTTCTGCAAGCGGACCCCGCCAACTACAACACGGGTGGCGACGGACAGGCGGTCCCGCCCACCTACCCCGATGCCATCGTCGCCTCGAACTCGAAGTCGGCCACGCTCAAAATGCCCGCTTCGGGCGGTGCCTACCGCCTCTACGCGTACGTCCACGACAGCCACGGCGGCGCGGCCGTCGGCAACGTCTCGCTGGACGTCCAGGGCGGCGGCCCGCCACCCATGCCCACGGCGCGTAAAGCCGCCCTGCCGCTGACCGTCTACGGGGACGACAGCGGGGACGCGCCCTTTATCGCCTCGGGCTACATGGGCAACCTGGGCGCTGTCAGGATGGACCCGCAGTGGACGACAAACCCGCACGCGGGCAAAACCTGTCTCAAAGTGGACTACACGGTCGGCGGCGACTGGGCAGGGGTGGTCTGGCAAAACCCGGACAACAACTGGGGCGCCAAGCCCGGCGGCTGGAACCTCTCCGGGGCCAAGATGCTCTCCTTCTGGGCGCGGGGCGACAAAGGCGGCGAGATCGTCAGCTTCGCCCTCGGGATCATCGGCGGCGATCAGCCCTTCCACGACACGGGCAGCGGCAAGCTGGAGAAAGTCACCTTGACGAAGGACTGGAAACAGTATACCATTGACCTCAAGGGCCAGAATCTGTCCCGAATTGTGACGGGCTTTGACTGGACTCTGGGCGGCCAGGGCCAGCCGGTCACGTTCTATCTGGACGACGTCAAATACGAGTAGCCCACGAACGAAAAGGACCAAGATGAGACTGAGCCTCTTGCCCGCACTGACGGGCCTGATTCTGACAGTGATAGGCGCGGCGAATGCCGCCCCCAAAGCGCCACTACCCCTTGTGATCTATGCCGAAGGGGGCGGCACCGCGCCGTTCATCCCATCCGGCTACATGGGCAACGTGAGCGCGATCAAGATGGACCCACAGTGGTCCGCCAGCCCGCATTCGGGTAAGACCTGCCTGAAGGTCGCTTACATGGCAAGCGGAAACTGGGGCGGCGTCGTCTGGCAAAACCCGGCCAACAACTGGGGTGACAAGCCCGGCGGCTGGAACCTCTCCGGGGCCAAGACGCTCTCCTTCTGGGCGCGGGGTGACAAAGGCGGCGAGGTGGTCACGTTCCTGTTCGGACTGGTCGGCAAGGACAAGCCAAACGCGGATACGGGATCAGGTAAACTTGCCGGTGTGGCACTGACGAAACAGTGGAAGAAGTACGCGATAGACCTGAAGGGCAAGAACCTGTCTCACATCGTGACGGGGTTCGCCTGGACACTGGGCGCGTCCGGCCACCCCGAGACGTTCTATTTGGACGACGTCAAATACCAATAAGCAAGCCGTAGGACCCATGATAAACCGCCTGCCACGTTTTAAATCGTTCGGCCCCGCGCTTTGCGCGGGGCTGCTCCTCGTCGGGTCCGGCCTCGTCCAGGCGGCACCGCCGCCCCCCGGCCAGCCTTCGGTCGTCTCGGTCGGCAAAGGCTCCTACGCCGCATTCCCCCCGCCGGGCACCGGCCAGGGTGTGGCGGACGTTCTTACCAAGACGCTCTCCGTGGACAACCCCGGCGACAGGCCGATCCCAACCAACCACTGGTGGACCGATCTGCTCGTAGACAAGGGTAAGTTCGGCGGACAGAATTGGGCCTTCCCGCTGATGCTGAAGGCGGACCCGTTAGGCGTCAACGTCTTTTATCCCATCAAGTGGAACGAAGCCGGGTCCGACCCGGTGAGCGATCTGCCCCTGATGGTTCACGGCGCGGACTTCCACCCCGCCGGGGCGCGGGTCCGCTCCTGGGGCGATTGGACCGTGACGTTCCGCGAGGCGGAAAGCGCGGCCAAATACTGGGACGTGACGATGGGGCGCGGCCTGCCCTACGCCTGGGTCGAGTGCCACGGAGTCTCGCCGACACTGGCTTTCCCCAGCCCGGCGGTCTTCTCCGGCGCGGCGGGCCAGGCCGTCTCACTGCCCGCGTCGGGCGATCAGCTCGCGATCACCTACGGTGGACGCTCCTACGGCGTCTTCGCCCCGGACGGAACTAAGTTCGCGCCGACCGCCGACGGCGTCTCTGTCCAATTTGACGGGCCGAAGCAGTATCTGGTTGTCTGCCCCCTCCCCAAGCCGGCCGACCTTGCGTACTTCGCCAAATATGCGTTCGCGGTCCCACGCAACAGCCGCCTCTCGTGGACCTATGACGCCCAGGCCGCGCAGGTGACCACGAACTGGCACTTGACGACGGAGCCTCTCAAGGGGACGGAGACGCGGCTTATCCAGGGCTGGCTGCCGCACCACTACCGGGGGACGATCCAGAGCCTGGCGTTCAACGATCTGCGTTACCTGACCCCGCGCGGCACGCTAAAGTGCACCGTCGGCACTGACTTCCGCATCGTCTACCCCTTCCAGGGCTTCCCGCCCA
>JAYTRQ010000008.1:0-2509 GCA_043746125.1 Armatimonadota bacterium
CCATCCCCAAAGACATGCTGGGGCTGGACTACGGCCAGACGCTGGACAAGATTGATGCCACGACGCGCGTGCTGCTCGACCAGTTCCTGGACGCCGGCATTCAGCCTGACGTCGTTATTGTGGAGAACGAGGCTGACAGCGGCATGCTGTTCCAGTATGTGGGTGCGGACGGTAAAATGGCGATCCGGGACAGGCCCGACAGGGACGTCTTCAGCGACTCGGCGACGGGCATCTACAGCATCCTACCCAAGTACGCGGGCTACTTCAAGCAAGAGATCCTGTCAGCCAAGAGTGAGCTGAAAAAGCGCGGCTTCGACCCGGCCCAGACGCGCTTCGCCCTGCACACCACGACCAATTACTCCCGCGCCCACAGTACGTTCGACCGCGTCTTCAACAACCCGCATGCCGACGCCGAGAGCGTCTACTACGGGCCGGGAGACAAGCCGCTGGGCATCGTCACTGCCGTGCCTGCCGACCTGCGGAACGTCCGCCTGGCCGATCTCGTAGACGTCATGGGCTTCTCGTTCTATCCTAGCCTGCCCAGAGACGGCACTCCGGCCGGGTTCGCGGCGGCCCTGGCCGGGGAGAACGGCGGCATGGACCTGACGGGCGATCTGGCCTACTTCAACACGGTCATCCCCAAGTACGGCCGTTACGCGAGTGGGCCGTTCAAGGGGCAGAGTCGGAAGCAAGTCTTGGTGGTGGAATATGCGACGGGGGCCGGCTCCGAGCCGGGCTTCGACGTGCCGCGTCAGGATGCCTTCACGGTCGCCTTCTTCAACGCTCTGGCAAAGTACGAGTGGACGATGGGGGCGCTCTGGTGGGAGCCGACCTACGCGCACAACAACTGGTACGGCCACAGCGGTTCGCTCTACCGGGAGGGCGTGTGGGACCCGGCCTTGAAGGACGTACCTTTGTTCCGACCCATTGACACCATCAAGACGTGGGGGGCGTTTGCTGCGCCAAGGGCTGGTACGTCGTATCCTGGCCGAAATTGACCATCAAAATCGTCTGGATCAAATAGCCGCTGGTATCAATGAACCGCGCCCACTTCTCCGCCGAGTGGCCCCGGTCCTTCGCGTCCCGCCAGTCCACCAGGCCGCCGTCATCCGACCACAGGCCGGAATACGTCGGCCCGACCGCCCAGCGGAGCCGGTTGACGGCCCGCAGGCTGACAACGGGATCGTGCGCCCGCCGCCCGTACTTCCACTCCACCTTCGCGAGCTGCAAGCCTGGGCCGGGATACAGGTACTCGTTCTCCAGGCGCGGCGGCGTATAATGGTGCCAGTGCGTCCCGTAGTAGGTCCAGTTCTTCGGGTCTCGGGTCTGGGCGGTCATCGTGGTCCCGTCCGCACCGACCGTCCAGGCGTCGCTGATCCGCTTGGCGAATGGGTCCCCAGGGTCGAGCAGGCCCGTCTCGTAGGGCAGGAAGCCGATCTGGTCTACGGTGTCCCCGTTCGTCGGCTGATCGTCCTTGTCGTGTTCCCGGAGCCGGTAATAGCCCTTCCAGGCCTCGTCCTGCTTCATGGCGACGACGCCCGCCTTGAGCCGGGCGGCCGTGGCGAGGCACTGCGGATCGGGCGTCCCCACTAATGCCGCCCAGCGGTCCAGGCAGAGCAGGGCATCTGCGGCCGAGACGGCGTCGGTCAGCCACTCGTCCGGGCTGCCGGCCGCGCCGCGCTCCAGTTCCGTGTTGGGGTCAAAGTGCGCGAGGAGATAGTCTTTAGCCCCCGACGCGACCGGCCAGGCCCGCGAAAGCCAGGCGCGGGCCTGCGCGGCACGGCCTGTTTGCTGGAGATACTCGTACCGCTTCCACATCGCCGTGACCGTCATGCCGGTCGCGCCGGGCGTTGCGTCCCCGCTCTTCACCCGCCTCCCTTGGGCATCGTAGGTCACGCGGGCCGCGCTGCCGCCTTTGTCGCCCGAATGCGGGTCGTCCACCCAGGCCTGCTTGTGCTGCACGAGCCAGACGTCAAAGTAGCCGTCCAGGGCCGTGTCGTAGGCCCGGACGTCCTCGCCCCGACTTCGGAGGAAGGCAGCGGCTTCCAGGAGGCTGACGGCCCCGACCGCCCCCGGCTCCGCCATGACCCAGTCGGGTCCATTCGCGCCGATCAGGTCGTCGTTGAGTGCGCCGTACCCATCCGACGCTTTGCCTGCCGACGCGGACGTGTAGGAACAGGCGGTGATGTGGTCGGCCTCGCGCCGAAGGGCCTTCTGCGCCTCCGCGTCCGTGAGCGGCAGCGCGGACAGCGCGTTCTCGCGGCTGCCGCGTACGTCTCCCAGGGAGAAGGGGAGCCAGGTCATCAGCCCTTCCTGCCGCGCCAATCCGAGCGTGACGAGGAGGGCGAGGAACGCCAGTGTATTGATGAGCGTCTTCCGCTGAGGAGGTCGCTTGGGGGGAGGGGGAGCCGTCTGCATACCCTAATCATAGAGGCTGAGACGGATTCTGTCAAGCCGTCTCAGCCGCCGGAGTGCATTCCATCGGCCCCGACTTGGGCGACGTTCTACA
>JAYTRQ010000009.1:0-2508 GCA_043746125.1 Armatimonadota bacterium
CCGAGGGCGTCCCGGCCCAGATGTACGACCGCGAAAGCGCCCAGCGGCACTTAGACGCGGCGAAGGCGATCTCGGAGTGGGTGCGGGGGCTGATGTAGCAAGGGGAGTGGATCAATTTTTGGTCTGACCACAAGACTGGAAGGGCGAACACAAGGTTCGCGCCCTACGGTTCGGTCCCGCCAATCCTGCCCCGGTAGGGGCGAACCTCGTGTTCGCCCTCCTACTCATTAAGGAGCTTCCAAGTGCTAGTCTCTTTTCCTGTCCGCTCAAGCCCCCTCGCGCTCATGGCTGTTGCCGCGCTTCTATCTCAGAGCGTCCGCGCTGATACTCCAGCCGCCCCGCTGGTCAAGCACTTCGTCACCCTGAAGGCGGACGCGCAGGGACGCCTCGGCGTGGGGACGCCCTTGCAGGGTGTCCACCGCATCGTCTGCCTGGGCGATAGCATCACGCAGTTCGGGGATGGACCGACTGGCTACGTTGGCCTGATCCGCGCCTATCTGATGCAGGTTGAAGCGCCGCAGCCGTTTGAGGTGCTTAATGCCGGCGTGTCGGGCAACACGTCCAATGACGAGCTGGGGCGCTTGTCCCGAGACGTGCTGGAAAAGAAGCCGGATCTGGTTACGGTCAGCGTCGGCGTCAACGACGTGTGGCATGGCTTCGACGCCACCCATCCCCAGGGCGGCGGGCCAGGCGGCGTTCTCCTCCCTGCCTACCGTGCCAACGTTGAGAAGATGGTCACGACTATGCAGCAGCAGGGGATCGTGGTCGTCCTCCTGTCCCCGACGGTGATTGGCGAGGACCTGAATGATCCGCGCAACGCCGTAGTTTCTGGCTACGTTGCAGCCTTGCAAGACATCGCCAGGGCGCACAAGTGCCTGTATGTGGACTAGTTGATCTCGTTTGAGACGTACCTGGACCTCTACCGGACCACCGGCCACACCGACAACCTGCTGACCGGCGACGGCGTCCACATGAATGATTGGGGCAACCGCGTCATGGCAGCGCGTATTCTCTCTGCTTTGATGCCGCCTGCGCCGAAGAGCGTGGCGCTGCACGCGCCCTGATCTGGATGCGGCTAAGATGTTCTCAGAGGATGAGGCTTTTGTTCGAAGTCTCTGCCATCGGCCTCGCCGTGCTGCTGTGGCGGTGCATCAGTGAGGTGTTCTCGTCGGGCAATTATTCACGAGCGTCGCCCGGTGATAACGTTTGGGTTGTCTCAGTCTTGTCGCTACTGCTTAGGGGGCCGCTTCCCACGAGAAAGCAACAAGAGCCAAAAGATGACATGGCCACTCAGGCGCAGAGCCCGATGGCCGCCGCGAGGGTGGGGGACTTCCTCAAGAGCATCGGCGCCAATTCCATTGTTTCCAGCCGGGGTGAGACGCTGGAAAACACTACCAGTGCGGTGAAATACGTCGGGCTGGGCTGGATCGGGTCGGGCTACGAGAGCAACGTGCCTGTCAAAGATTTAATCGCTCTCCACACACAGACTGGAGTCTGCTTTAGCTATGGCCTGCTCAGCGGCGGCACGGACATCCCGCAGTTGCTCGACGGGGCCAGCCCACTCACGGCTTCCGATGCCCTGCTGGCCCTGGAAGGGCTGAATGAGCCGAACAACTGGGACGTCACCTACCAGGGCGAGGCCGGGGGCGGACGGCCACCCTCCTGGGTCGCAGTGGCGAAGCTGTAACGCGACCTGTACGCGGCCGTCAAAAGCGACTCCGTCCTGAAAAAGTACCCCGTCGGGAGCACCACAGAGAACGGCGCTGAGGCGGATAACGTCGGCCTTCAGCTCCTCACCATTCCGTCGGGCGCGAACTGTGCCCTGCCGGACGGCACGCGCCATGCCGATGTGGCGAACGTTCACAACTACGTCTACCATCCGAACTCCCCCGGCGTGGAAGACAACAAGACTTGGAACGCCTCCGACCCAGGCCCAGCCTGCAAGGTGGACGGCCTTTATGGGGAATACGGCTCCACCTGGGCGCACCATTACCCTGGCTACTCGCCTACGGCCCTCGTGACGCTGCCCAGAGTCACCACGGAAACGGGTGCGACGATTAGTGGCTCGATCACTGAGAACGTTTATGCCCTGAACCTTCTAAGTCTTTCTCTGGACCATTTCAAGCGGGGCTGGAGCGACACGGCCGTTTACCTGCTGCGCGACCGGAGCGACGAGGGCAGCAATCAGCAGTTCCGCTCCTACAAGCTGGATTATATGCCGCGCAAGGCCGCCGTCACCCCGCACAATCTGACGATGATCCTGGCCGTAACGGTCGGCACCGCGCCGATCCGGACGCTCCGCAAAGTCTCTTCCGTCCAACTGACGCTTACCGATTACTCTGTCACCATTGAGATCCCCTAGAAAGTGTAAGAGTATGGAAAACGCAAGCACAATACGATTGACGCCGCCGCAGACACAGTCACTTTTGGAGCAGGGGTACGCCCACCTGCCTCAGCTCATCCCGGCCGAAGCCTGGCAGGGAGCGGCCAAGGCCGTCGCCATCTCGC
>JAYTRQ010000010.1:0-7881 GCA_043746125.1 Armatimonadota bacterium
GGTGGGCTGGTAGAACGGCGTCAGCTCGTCCAGGGTGTTGTACAGGACGGCCGCCTTGCGCTTGTTGCGGGCCTCGATGGCCTCTAAGCCGCCCTCGGACTCGATCCACTTCAGCACCAGGCCGACGACGTAAACAGCAAAGGTCGGCGGCGTGTTGTACAGCGAGCGATTCTCCAAAAACGTGCTGTAGGAATAGATCTTGGGGATGTCCTTGTTCCCCAACGCCACGAACGACTTCTTAGCGACCACGAGCGTGACACCGGCCGGGCCGACGTTCTTCTGCGCCCCGCCGTACATCAAAGAGAACTTGGCGTAATTGCGGCGCAGGGCGAGGTAGTCCGATGACATATCGGCGATCAGGGGCGTCTCGCCGACGTCGGGCAGATCAGCGTATTCCGTGCCCTCAATTGTGTTGTTGGTCGTGATGTGGACGTACCGGGCGTTCGGCGTCCGGGTGAAGTTCAGGGGCAGCTCGGAGTAGTTCTCGCCCTTGGACGTCGCCGCCTCGCGGGCGTCCCCGTAATACTTGGCCTCTTTGAGCGCCTTCGCGCCCCAGTCGCCGCTGACTACATAGTCGGCCGTCTCGCCTGGCCTGAGGAAGTTCTGCGGCACCTGAGCGAAGTGCTGGCTGGCCCCGCCCTGCATGAACAGGGCGGCGTAGTCCTCCGGGTTCAGGCCCAGCACGCGGAGCATCCGCGCCTCGGCGTCGGCGTGGATGGCCTCGTAGTGCTTTCCCCGGTGGCTAACTTCCAAGAGGGACATGCCGGACCCCTGAATCTCGCGGACGCCTTCGGCGGCCTCGGCGAGAACGGATTCGGGCAGGACGGCCGGCCCGGCGCTGAAGTTAAGGATGCGGTGGCTCATGGGTGTGTCGGGTCTCGTTTCTAAGGTCGCGGCGGTCAAAATCGCCCTTAGTGTACCCGAAAGGGGAAGGGGGTAGCAAGAGGACGCCTTACAAAATCGTCTCCACATACCGCTGAGAACTCGCATCCAGAGCCGACACGTCCGTGATCTCGAAGCGGTTGCCGTCCACGTCCAGCAGCAGCAGGTGCGTCGGCGAGAGCCAGACTGCGTTCTCCTGCAAGTTCTGCGTCACGAAGTCCCGGTCGCCCCGGTCGGTCGCCACGCTCCAGTAGGTTGCCCCGAACTCCTGCTTGGCATGCGTGATGGACCGGACTGTCGCCGTCAGGTACCGACGTCGCAGCTCCTCCTGGGCCGTCTGGAGAGACGCGGGCGGCAGAACGCTCGGGTCGGGCAAGGTGACGATCTCCGCCCCCTTGCCGTCGAGCAGGGCCAGATACTGGCCGGGCCGGGAGAGCGGCGCGGCCCAGGCAGGCCTGACCGTATGATACGACTTCTCCTCGCCGATGGTCAGGCGCAGGCGGTCCTTGGGTTCATAGAACAGCCGCAGCGTTTGCGGATCGGGTGGCGGAGGCGCTTCGGTCTCGGTGGGCATGGGTTGTGTCTCCTGGGTTCGGCTGTCGCTGATTCGAGCGTTCGAGCGGTTGAGAACCGCTCGCTGGGGGAGGCGTCCTGCGGACGGAAGAGCAGGATCCGCAGGGCGAGGCGCAATTTGTTCCTTCCCCCCCACTCGGAGGGTGTTCGCCGGGCGAGTGGTTTTCAACCACTTGAGACTTGCCGCGTCGAGACTTGCCGCCTCGGAATGGCTCACCGACGGGGTCTATCCTGCCGGTCAGGTCGGCGGCCTGGCGGCGGGCCGTAGGCCTTTTGGAACCGACGGATAAACTCCTCGCCGGCCTCGGCGTGGTTGACAATCGGGCGCGGATAGTCCCGCGTGTCCAGTTCCGGTATCCAGCGGCGGCAGTAGGTCAGGTCCGGGTCGTAGCGCCGCTGCTGGGCGATGGGGTTGAAGACGCGGAAGTTGCCGTTGGGGTCCGGCGCGGTCCCGGCTGTCCACTGCCAGCCGCCGTAGTTCGAGGCCCAGTCGCCGTCTACCAACTCCTGCATATAGTATTCGGCCCCGAGCCGCCAGTCCAGCAGCAGGTCTTTGCACAGGAACGAGGCAACGACCTGACGAGTCCGGTTGTGCATCCAGCCCATTGCCAGCATCTGACGGATGCCCGCGTCTACGTACGGGTAGCCGGTCGTGCCGGCCTTCCAGCGGGCTAGGTATTCGTCGTTCCTGTCAAACCGCATGGCGGCGAGGGCGGGCTGTATGGCCTTTTGGAGCATCGTCGGGTGGTGCCACAAGAGCGTATTGAAGAAGTCCCGCCAGGCCAGCTCGTCCTGCCACTTGCGCCCGCCCGCGCCGCCGATCTTGTCCGCCGCCCGCCAGCAGTCCCGCACAGACAGCGTGCCGTATTTCAAGTGGACGGACAGCGACGATGTACTCGCCTCGTCCGCCGTATTGTCCCGGTTGTCTGCGTAGGCGTGCAGGCTCTTCGCGGCAAACTCGCGAAGCCCCGCCTGTGCCGCCGCCTCGCCTGCGGCCGGGATCGTCTGTGTCAGGGTCAGACCGTACTCTTCCAGCGTCGGCATTGGGGCCGACTGAGGCGCGTCCCCCGCCTTCAGATGGGCCACGAACGGCGTAATGTCCAGCCGCGCCCCTACCCGCAGGCGCGTGTCCCAGACCCGCTTGAAGGGCGTGTACGTCTGGAACGGGCTGCCATCGCGCGGGTCCACGGTCCCCTGTGGTGGGACGATAAGCGCGTCATCAAAAGCCCGTACCGAGACGCCCGCCGCATCCATCATCGCGGTAACGTTCTCGTCGCGCTCTGTGCTGTAAGGCGTGTAGTTCGTGTTGAAGTACAGGGCCGACGCGCCCGTTTCGGCGGCCAGCGCCCTTAGTTCCCTGTCCGGCGGCCCGCCGCGACGCAGGATAAGCCGCCCGCCGTGCTTCGCAAGCTCGCTGCCCAGCATGTCCAGGGACCGAAACAGGAAGGCGGCGCGCGCCGCGCCGATATCCCGTGCCTTCAGGATGGCGTCGTCCACCACGAACACGCCCAAAACGCGCTCGTTCTCGCGCAAGGCACGGTGCAGGGCAGTATTGTCTCCCAGGCGCAGATCGCGCCGGAACCACATCAGGGCGGTCTTCGGAGTCGTTGATGTCGTTGTCATCGTCCGTCTGTTCTAAGCGGCGTCAGGCCGCGTCTATCGGTTCCTCGTCTTCCAGCGTATAAAGGTCTTCGCACGGACTCCGCTGCGGTCCGTCTTCTAGGAACGGAACAGCGTGTATATCGCCCAGTTCCCCGAGCGCCAGCGTCGCGTCACAGTGGATGGCCTCGTCCGAGTCCTCCGCCAAAGCGCAGAGAGCCGGAAACGCCCGGCCGTCGCCGCTTTGGCCCAAAGTCTAGGTCGCCCGGTCGCGCCCGGATGGGCGTGAGTCGGAGGCGGCGGACAGGCCGGTCGTCTGAACTGCCGAGATCGGCAACGTGCCCCGCGACGCAGCAGCGCGTGCCCACCGTTAATCCTGATTGAGAGTTACCTCTAGAAGATCAAGCGTTGACCAGCGCGACGCCCACGAGGATCACCAGAATGCCGGACCACTGATGCCAGCTCAGGCGCTCGCCTCCGAAGACGAAGGCCAGAAGCACGGTCACCGCGCTGAACAGGGACGCCAGCACGGTCACGACGGCGACCGGACCCGCCCTCAAGCCCAGGCTCAGGCAGAGGATAGCGGCCGTGTCCACCACGCCCAGGCCCAACGCCGCCCACAAATAGTGCCCCGTCAGTCGCAGGCTCTGACGTGCGGGCTTCGCGCCCGCGGCCAGCAGGATGAAAGCCGTCAGACGAAACAGCCAGACCGGCACGACACCGCCCAAAGTAGGCGTGACGCGCGTCCCGAGCAGCCAGAAGGTGACCCCAAACCCGACGGCCGCCGCCAAAGCCCACCCCAAACCCGCCGTGTCCGGTTTCGGTCCGCCGTCCGAGGGAGCCGCGGCGTTCGCCGGGATGGACGTCACGACCACGCCGGCCACGGCCAAGCCGATGCCCGCCCAAACGACTGGGGCCAGGGGTGCGCCGTCCAGGAGCGATAGCAGGGCGGTGACCGCCCCGAAACTCGCGACGATGGGCGACATCAGGGCTATGCGTCCGACCCGGAACGCCTCATACAAAGCCAGCCCCGACACCGCATTCAGCGCGGCGGCCCCCAAGGCCCAGGCCCAGACGGTGGGGGGTGCGTGCAGCAGCCGCCCAGGTCCCGCCAGCAGATAGGCGCTCAAAACGGCCAACCCGACGATCTGGCCATAGAACATGGTCTTATAAGTAGACGTGCGCCGCGTGAGGCGCTGGGCGAGGAAGTCCGCCGTGCCGTAGAACAGAGCCGTGAGCAGCCCGAGCAGGACACTCACAGGCCGAATGCATCCTGATACCGCTCCCAAATCTGCGCCTCGTATTGCAAAGCGTAGGCCTCGGCATACGGCTCGCCCCGGTTTGCGATACCTCCCGGCTGTGTGGTCAGCCTATCATGGTGATGTCCCAACTCATGCAGCAAAATATGGAGCAGTTGGTAGGCCCGCACCGTCGCCTGAGTGAACTGGCAGGACGTGTAGCCATCGTCGGCAGGCTTCATCGGGACGCCAAGCCTGCGGAGAATAGGCTCGTGAGCGTCAAAGAAGTCATTCCCGTGCCGGTAGTGAATCCACAGATCTTCCTCCCAGGCGCAGACGTGAACGACGCTGCGCTCATAATAACCATTGTAGCGGCCTGCACCCGGTGCCAGCACAATCGCGTTCAGTCCGCACGACAGTTCCGCCCAGTCAGGCAGCAGGCCGATAAAGGTCTCGACGTCGCGCTGCTTCAGGACGTGCCGGTAGCCCGCGCCGGGCCTCTGGCGGTCAATGACGGGCATGGGCTGGGGCGTGTCGTAGTAGGTCGGCGTCGTGGCCGCGTTGTTCTTCTTCTGCACCCGGCCGTCGGTGACTTTAGGGGTGGATTTGCGTTGGGCGGTTCTCATCACGTGTTGCTCCCACAAGTCGTGTGGCAGAGGGGCGAGGGGATGAATCCCTCTCGCTGTGTGTGCGCCCTCCGGGCGGGGCTTGGCGATAACTGATGCGCGACCGCGGGGCCGCGGCCCGCCCGTCCGAAGGACGCTTGCCTAGCGAGAGGGATTCATCCCCTCGGACTTCTCCGGCGCATGTCTCTTTCCGTGTTCTAGCGCCTCCAAGACCCACCGCGCCCGCCGCCGCACGTCCGGGTCGCCGTTCGCCACCCGCCGCGTCAGTTCATCCCGCAAGGCGGGCGCGTCTACCTTGCGGGCCAGGCGGCAGAAGGCGCGGAAGTCCCGGTCATGCCGCTTGTCCACCATCGCCAGGACCGCGCCTGCCAAGCGAGTCCGGTAGGCTGGGGTCAGCATCTCCGGCTTAATGTACCGGCTCAACTTGGTCTTGACGTAGCCGGAACCGTGGAACCAGGGATCGGCTTCCAGGAAGGCGACGGCAGTTTCCAGTTTAGTCTGATCGCCGCCGCGCAGCAGTTCCACGTCTCGCCAAAAGTCCCAGGTGTACCGTGCGGCCTCCTCCGAAAGCGGCTGAGGCCGGAAGTAGAGGGCGGCGTACTTCTTGAACACTTCGTACCGACAGTGAACGGCGGCCTTCCATTCCTGCCACGCCTGCGGCGTGTCCAAGCGGATTGGATATGCGGCCTGCACCGCCTGCCATGCCAGCTTAACCTCCTGACGGTATTCGCCCATAAGTGCCGGGTCAAGCGGCGGCGGCTGTCCCTTGGCGTCTTCTACCCGAGTCGCCTGACGTTTTGTTTCCTTCTTCCCAGGTGCCTTGCGCCGGACGTGCGTGCTCACGGTCGCGTGCCCAGCACCTTGTTATACTTCACCATCGCCGGCTCGGGCACGAAGCCGAACCGGCGGTTGATGGCAAGCATCGGCGCGTTGTCCTCGTGGTTCTCCGTAATAATGGTCGTGACGCCCGCCGCTTGTGCCCGCCCGTAGGCAAGGGCCTTCAAAGCCGTGGCGAGGCCCTTGCCTCGGTAGCCTTTCTGGGTCCCCGTCAGCCACTGCATCCCGACGTGGGGCATTTCCAGCTTGGGGACGATGTGGCACTGGCCCGCCCAGACGCCCCCGACGGATGCGAGGAAGCACAGGTCGGGCCGCCAGTCCGGGCGGGTGATAACGAACTCGAGCCAGTCGTCGTACGGCTCGAACGTGAACGGCTGGGTGTCCCGGCGCGGGATGTCGTAGACCAAATCGCGCTGAAGTTCATACAGGCGGTGCCGGTTCTCCTTGCTGTCCTCGACGTCGGCGTAGGCGAAGAGGTGGGCGTCCTGCGCCTCGGCCTGTGCGATGGCGGACAAAAATGGGTCCTCGTCCCAGGCGGCCAGGTCCAGGAATGAGGGCGTTTCGCGCTCCTGTTCTGTAAACCCGCGCCGGGTCAGGAAGCCGATCGCCGGTTCCTCGGGCGTCCATTCGCGGAAGCCCGTGACCAGGCGTTTTGCCCCGCGCTCGTGGGCGAAGGCCAGGGCCGTCTCGTACAGCCGCCCGCCCAGGCCCTGACGGCGATACTCGTGGGCGATGGTCAGCTCGAAGTCTACGACGTCGGCAAGCTTGAAGACCGTCGTGTTCAGATCGGCAGTGGCCAGGAAGGCGATGGGGCGGTCGTCGGCATCCGCCACGCAGAGGCGTAGATCTACCAGTTCGGGCTTGCGGATCGCATCCCAGCGTGCCCAGGCCTGGGCCGTGTGATGTCGGTGGGCTGGCCGGTCGCGGTTGCCGATGGCGACGAGGGATTCGCGGTCATCTTCGCGGAACGGGCGGATTGGGAGACTGTCAGCGGTGCTCATGGGTAATCTCCTTGCTGTAGGTGACGCCGGGGGCGTCCGCGACGAAGCCCAGGCGGCGGTTGACGGCCCGCATCGGGGCGTTGTCTTCATGGTTCTCGGTCAGAATCAGCAAACAGTGGCGGTCCTTGGCGGCCTGAATCGCTTTGAGTTTGAGGGCCGTCGCCAGGCCCCGACCCCGCCACTCGCGCCGGACGCCGGTGATGTTGGTCCAGCCGACGTGAGTGTGTTCCTGGAAGCTCAGCACGCTCAGACCGACCCACGCGCCCTGAGCCTCTTCGGCCAGGATCACCGCGCGTGGATCGAACTCGGGGCCTTGCAGCATCTTGTTCCACTGCGCGAAGTCCGGCAGCTCAGGGAGCGTGTCATGGGTCGGGAGATCGGGATGAATGAGGCCGTCTAGCGCGTAGACTCTGCGCCGGTTCTCCTCCGTGTCGCCCGCCTCGGCCAGAGACAGCAGCCGCAGGCCCTCCGGTAAGGGGCGGACGTGCGGGGCCGGGTCGAACGTGGTCAGGTCCAGCAGGGCGGGTACCTCCCGGTCTGTCTCCACGAAGCCGCGCGTCCTGAAGAAGTGCAGGGCCGGCTCGTCGGACTGGAACAGCCGAAAATGGGTCTGGATGCGCTGCGCTCCCCGCTCCCGTGCGAACGCCTCCGCCCGCTTGTACAGCGCCCCGCCGAGGCCCTGCCTGCGCCAGTCCCGGCCCACCCACAGGCCCAGGGTGCAGACGCCCTCCTTTCGGTAGGCGGAAGTACTCCGGTCCCCGATCCCCAGGTACGCGACGGCCGTGTCCGTGTCGGTGTCTGCGGCGCAGAGGCGCAATCGAACTTCAGTTTCGGGCCGACGCGCGTCCGCCCGCTCCCATTCGGCGACGGTCTCCCAGAGGTGCGGCGGCCAGTCCCTGTTCTGGAAACACGTGACGGCGTCGCGGTCGCCGTCCCGGAACGGGCGGATCTGGATTTGCTTCGGTACGGCGGTCATGGGTGATCTCCTTTGCGGTCTTCTCCATTCTGAATACGAGCCACGTTCCGCCGCTGATAAATAGCAGCCGCTCGTCAGGGAGCGGATCAGAAGTCCTCACGGGCGACTGAAGTCGCGGCAACGAGGGCACGAAACCTGCCTCCGCAGGT
>JAYTRQ010000011.1:0-2501 GCA_043746125.1 Armatimonadota bacterium
TGATCGCCGACGGGGACAAAGTGATGTGCCGCAACGTCTGACGCGGCACGAACGCCCAGACTGGCAAGCCGATGGAGTTCCACCGCTTCGTCCTATGGCGCTTCGCCGGGGGGGAAGATTGCCGATCGGTGAGCCACAGTCGCGCCGCCGGCGGAGGCGACTGGTCAGACAGGGCGAAACGGGGGAAGACAGCCCCGTTACCTCTCCCGCGTCACGGCGTAGTCCGCCAGCGCAAACAGCGAGTCGCGGTAGGCTGAGGGCGGCAGGGCGCACAAGGCTTCCTGCGCTTCAGCCACATAGGCGCGGGCGATGAGGCCAGTTCGGGTGTAGCCGTCATGGCGGGAGATAGCATCACGGACGGTGGCGATCTCCGCCTCGGTCAGCGCTGCCGGCTCTTGGAGGACGTGCAGCAAATCCCACCGTTCTTCCTCTCCGACGTCCTGGAGCGCAAGAATTAGAGGCAGGGTCATCTTGCCTTCCCGCAGATCGCCGCAGAGGGGCTTGCCAGTCTTGTGCGGGTCGCCGACGTAGTCCAGGAGGTCGTCGGCTATCTGGAAGGCCAAGCCGCAGTTCATTCCATAGGACGACAGGGAAGCCAAAGCGTCAGGGGAGGCCCCGGCCAGCATCGCACCCACCTCGCAGCAGCCGGCGATGAACCCAGCCGTCTTCTTCTGAATGATGATCCGATATGTCTCTTCTGACGTGTCCACGTCGCCCTTGGCTGTGATCTGCAAGACCTCGCCTTCACTAAGGCCTACGGTGACTTTGGAGAAGACCCGAATGACGTCCATGCTGCCCTCACGGGCGGCGAGATAGATGCTCTTGGCAAGCAGATAATCGCCCACGAGTACGCTAATCTGGTTGCCGAAGGTGACGTTGGCGGTCGGCCGGCCACGCCGCTCGGCCGCTCCGTCCACGACATCGTCGTGGATGAGAGAGGCCATGTGGATCAGTTCAGCGGCGGCGGCGGAGGCGTAGACCGTGGAAGCGGGGAATGGGCCACCGATGGCGCGGGCGGCGAGGGTGACGAGCGCGGGACGGAGGCGTTTGCCGCCCGCCGAGAGGGTGTGCCCGGAAATGGCATAGGCCGCCCGGACGTCCGAGCGGATCTCGCCCGCCAGCAGCGTCTCAACCGAAGCCAGATCATCTCCGATGCAATCCAGGAAAGACACACCGCGCGCCGCCGAGGGTGCCGGCTCAACTCTTGTGGTCTCCAGTCTTGCGATCACATTGGCCCCCATAGGAAAATCCGTTCTAGGACATCAGCGCTCAGGCTTGACGCCGACATGCACGCACACGAGACCGAATGTTAGATCTACCCACCGCACTTGCTCCAGCCCCGCCGCACGCATGTGTTCCGCCAGTCGGGCGCGGGTGGCGAACCGCTCCACCGAGGCGGGCAGGTAGGCATAGGCGTCGGGTCGGCCGCTGATCGCCCCACCGACGGAGGGCATCACGTACTGCGAGTGGAGTTTATAGGCCGTCCGGAACGGGCCAGGCGGCGGCTGTGAGAACTCCAGGCAGACAACACGCCCGCCGGGCCGGACGATGCGGACCATCTCGCGGAACGCGGCTTCGATGTCCCCCACGTTGCGAATGCCGAAGGCGACCGTGGCGGCATCAAACACGTTGGCGGCGAAGGGAAGATCGGTCGCATCCCCCTGCACCTCCCCCACCCCACCCCGCCGAAATCGCGAGGCTCCAAATTGGAGCATCGGGAGGGAAAAGTCTGCCGCCGCGATGAACCCCTGCGGGCCGACGGCCCGCCGAAGTTCCGTCGCCCACTCGCCCGTGCCGGAGCAGACGTCCAGGACGGAATCACCGGGTTCCAGGGAGGCGCAACGGGTCGCGAACGTCCGCCAGCCTTTGTGTATCCCCGCCGACAGCAGAGAGTTCAACAGATCGTAGCGCGGCGCGATGTCGTCAAACATCTCGCGCACGAATTCAGCCTTCTCCGACGGCGTCGTCGGCCGGTCTAAAACGTCAACCCCGCTTGGCTGCTGAATGGTTCCCTCCGACTTTGTGAAAAAATCCGCAAACTCTGGTAGGATTATACCCACCGAGCGGCGAACTGTCAACGAACACGAAAAATCGTGAAACCCGGCCGCCACGCTCCTGTCTAACCGGGGAGAGGCAAACTAATCCGATGAACATTACCATGCACGCTACGACCATCGTCGGCGTCCGACGGGACGGCAAAGTCGCCATCGCGGGCGACGGCCAGGTGACCCTGGACAAGACCGTGATGAAGAATACGGCCAAGAAGATCCGGCGGCTGTATCAGGGCAAGGTGCTGGCGGGCTTCGCCGGCAGCGCCGCCGATGCAATGGCCCTCGCAGACCGGTTTGAGGCCAAACTGGAAGCTGCCAACGGGAACTTGCAGAGGGCAGTCATAGACTTCGCGAAAGAATGGCGCTCTGACCGAGTCCTGCGGCGTTTTGAGGCCCTGATGATCGTCGCGAACGCCGACTATCTGCTCGTCGTATCCGGAGACGGCAACG
>JAYTRQ010000012.1:0-2499 GCA_043746125.1 Armatimonadota bacterium
GCAGCCAGGAGCGCCAGGCCAGCCCGGTCAGCCGGGGCAGCCAGGAGCGCCAGGCCAGCCCGGTCAGCCGGGGCAGCCAGGAGCGCCAGGCCAGCCCGGTCAGCCGGGGCAGCCCGGTCAGCCAGGCCAGCCCGGTCAGCCAGGAGCTATGGCTGGGCAACCCGGCGCACCTGGGCAACCCGGCGCACCTGGGCAACCTGGCGCACCTGGGCAACCCGGCGCACCTGGGCAACCCGGTGCACCGGGTCAGCCTGCCGATGGCGCTGCTCAGACGGCCGATGCCGCCACGCAGAACTTGGACGGCGGCACCATGATGGCGGCGGGCAGTGCAGGCAGTGTCTTGACCGGTGAACAGTCCGATGGGATGCAGGACGAACCGCCTGCTCTGGCCGAAAATACAGAGACGACCGGCTTTGACACGCCCGCTGATGCCGCCTCGCCGGATCTCCCCTCAGAAAACACTGGTGGAGGCAAGAAGGGCATTCCAGGCGCACTCGTCCTGCCGCCTTCCCCGCCGGTCGGGACTGATACAGGCAAAGACCCGACGCCTCATGCCGTCAAGACGAATATCCTCACCCGCGCTACAGGTAAGACGGCCACGCCCGTCAGCCCCGTGACCGAGATGACGCCGATGGGCCGTGAAGTCCTACCCCGCAAACTCATCCCGTCGCCGTTCGGGATGCCCAAAAAGACCGCCCTCAGGGCGATCCCGCCCGCTCTGACCGTCGGTTCAACCAGCGCACGCGGCACCATCCCAGTGGTTGTTATGGAGCGACCGCATCTGGCACTCGGCACGGTCTCGGACACCGTGGACCCGCCCCTGCCGGTCGCCAAGGGCGTCGTGAAGGCCCAGATGCTGGCTCCCAAGCAGGAGGCCGTGAAGGAGCAGAAGGTTGCCCAGACCCCGCCGCCCACAGAGAGCGCTAAGCCCACGGAGAGCGTCAAGAAAACGCCGGCTATTGTCCGCATGGCGAAGAACAGCCAGGGCATCAAAGAGGGGACTGAGCAGCCCCTGCCGCCCACACCTCTGCCGGACAGCGACATGGAAGTGGGCGATGGGTCCGGCCTGAAAGGCGACTACTTCCTGGGCCGCCGCTTCGATCAGTTCCAGTTCAGCAAGGCCGACTCGAACGTCAACTTCAAGTTCGACCAGATGCCCGACGGTTCGCCCAGCCCGAAGATCCCGCGCGGCAGCGATTACACCGTCCGATGGACGGGGAAGATCGCGGCCAAGTATTCGGAGACGTACACGTTCTATGCCACGGCGGACGACGGCGTCCGGGTCTGGATCAACCACAAGCTGCTCATTGACGATTGGAGTCTGCACCCGGTCACCGAGTTCTCGCACAAGTTCCCGTTCAAGGCCGGGGAACAGTACCTCATCAAAGTGGAGTATCTGGAAAGTGCGGGCGGCGCGGCCTCGGTCCAGTTGTATTGGTCCAGCCCAAGTCAGCCCAAGACGTTTATCCCGGAAGACGCCTTCTTCTACCCGCTCCCGAGCGACGAGGAAGACCTGAAGCGGGACAAGGCGCCCCTGTAAGTCGTGAGGAGCAAGACAAACCGGATTATGACAGTACGCAGCCTCTCTGCCCGAGCGCGCCTCGCCGCGCTCGGGCTTCTTTTAACCGCCGCCGCGCCCGCACTCGCGCAGGCGCCGGTGGCCTTGTTCCAAGCCGACCAGATCGCGGGGGCAACTGGTACCGCGGTTTCGGTCTGGCCGGACGCCAGTGGTCATCATAATGACGCCAAGGCGGTCACGCCCGCGCAGGCCCCAGCCCTCGCCGTGGGAGCGATGAACGGGCACAAGGCCATTCATTTCACGTCGGAACAGCGGACGCAGTTTGTACTGCCTCGGCCCATCCAAGATGATTGGACCATCGTCTGCGTCTTCCAGAGTACGCAGGGACTTGGGATTGGTCCAGGCTGGTATGATGGTGCGGGGCTGGTAGACGGGGAAGTGGAAAACGTTCATTATGACTTCGGCCTGTCTCTAAACAGTGGCGGGCAGCTGCTGGCAGGTGTCGGCCACAGCAGCGATTGGGACGACACCTACCTCAACTCGGAGGGCGGCTTTAGTGACGGCAGGCCCCACGTCGTCACCCTGGAACGGGTCGAAAGCACCGGCGCTGTGACCCTCTATGTGGACGGCGCTCGAGCGGATACCGCCGTCGGGAATACTCATGCTCTCTCGGACCCGCCCCGCCTGACTTTAGGGGCGAGCCAGAAGGACGCCAAATATCTCACTGGCGACATCTCCGAAGTGCAGCTTTATGCGACGGCACTCACGGACGTGGAGCGACAGACGACTGAGAGTGCCCTGAAGACTAAGTACGGCGTGGCGGCCATCCTTCCCGAGTCGCCGCCTTCGACGGTTCCCGCCACGGCTCGCCTCAGCCCGGTCATCCTGCCACCCGACGTGCGGCCCGCCCTCCACGGCCCGCGCGTCGTGGGCGCGTCGCCGCTTCGCCCCTTCCTCTTCCGCATCCCCGCTACGGGTGC
>JAYTRQ010000013.1:0-2495 GCA_043746125.1 Armatimonadota bacterium
AACCTCAAGGCCCTGCTCTACTACGAGCTGGCGATGGGGTTCTATATGTTTTGCTGGGAGTTCTTTTTCCGGGGCTTCCTATTGTTCGGGTTCCAAAAGAGCCGGCTCGGCGCGTGGGGCGCGGTCATCCTCCAGGCGATCCCGTTCACCCTTCTGCACTGGTCGCCTGATCCGGCCGCCTCCAAGCCGCTGGCCGAAGTCGCGAGCGCCCTGCCCGGCGGCCTGATCCTCGGCATCCTGGCCCTGCGGACCCGCTCCTTCGTCTACGGCTTCCTCGCCCACTGGGCCATTTCACTCACCCTGGACCTGATTCTGCTTGCCCCGTTTATTCTCCGGCACGTTGGGTAAATACTACCAAGCCCCACCCCTTCCGAGATCCATTTGGAGATTTTTCGCTTATGGAGACCATGCGAATCGAGACCAGCCTCCGCCATCATGGCGACATCCCTGTACTGGACGTGGTCGGCGAGATAGACATCTACACGACGCCCCAGTTCAAAGAGGCGGTCACCGCCGCCATCGGTGAAAACAAGCCCGCCATTATTATTAATATGGCCCAGGTGACGTACATGGACAGCAGCGGCTTTGGCACACTGCTTTCTGCCACCAAACGGCTCAAGCCGATTGATGGTGCCCTATACCTAACGGGCTGCAATGACGCCATCCAGCGGATGCTCCAGATCACGCGCCTGAACACGATTTTCGGCGTTTACGCCTCGGAAGACGAAGCCTTAGCCGCCGCCCGCTCCGCCCTCTCTTCGGCCACTCCTCCCGCGTAGCCGCCCGCAAAGGGCGGCTGTCCCCAGGCCCGCCACTGCTCCCAGCGACAGACAGAGGGCGAACAGGCCGATTCGGAATGCCTCGGGTTCGTAACGCATCTCCAGTGGATTGTTTTGTGCAGAAGATGCTTGTTGCCGTGCTGTCAGCGTCAAAGTACGGAATATGCCTGGCCCCCGAGCCAGCGAGACCTGCCTGCCGCCGAAGTAGCCGTGCCAGCCGGGGTACCATTGATCTGCGACGGTCATTGACGCGGGCGCGGTGAAGCCGTCATTCATCAGGATTGAAACTTGGTCCGGCCCCTTGTCCATCACAAGATAGGGCGCCCCATCGTCTTCGACTTTCCCCCCTTGAAGCCGGATGCGCGGCTGTGCCTCCTTGTCCTCGTACACGAAAGCCCCGTCTGCCTGAAAGACCGGTGGCTCTCCCGGCAGTGGTGTCTGCGTCACAACGTACCGTGCCCCCGCCTCCCGTGCCTCCGGTGACCCGATCCCATAAGTGAACACCATGTTCCCGTTCTCCAGGGGTGCCGGCGATCCACCGTCCATCCTCCCGGCGAACTGGAAATACTGGCCCGTCAGTAGTGAGTCGTAGCCCTGCGTATCGCTCAGGCCGTAAACCATGCCCGTATTGGGCGGCAGAACGGAGGGGGGGGGCTGGTTAGTGTGACTCCAGCGACGGTTGACCGGCATGACCCGGCCCTCCCCCGCGTGCTGCTGCAAGAAGGCGATCAGCGGTGTCACGGGATAGACGTCTTTGGGCGCGGACGTCCGGTTGAAGCCGTAGCCCGCCGCCAGCAAGTCCACGGCCGCTAACACTATCAGACTGCCGCCTACGGCCGATGCCCTCAGACTCCCGCGCTCCCGCAGCCAGAACACGGCCGCCGTGCCCAGGAGGATGCCGACGGGGAGACGCCAGAGGTCGGCCTCCGCTCCCAGGTTCGCTGTCAGCGTCCCCGCCGGAGCGTGGCCGCCGATCCACAGCGCAGCATAGCCGAACGCCAAAAGTGCCAATACCGCGAACGCCGCCGCTGCACGACCCAATGTTTGGATGCGCTCCCCTTGTAAGAGCGCGTCGGTTCCGATGGCCGCTAGGACCGGCAGGCAGAACGACCACAGGACCAAAATCCGGCCTGGCGAACCCGTCTGCGCGAAGCCGGGGATGCCGAAGAACAGCAGGGCGTCGATCGGCGTCCCCAGGGCCAGCAGGAGCGCGACAAAGGCCGCGACAGCAAAAAAGCGGGTTGTAAGAGAACGCCGCCAGGTCAGCGTCAGGCCCGTCAGAGCAAGCAGGAGGGGGAGAACGCCGACGTAACAAGCGTTCTCGATGTATGCCCCCGGCCCACCGTTCAGGTCAATTCCCCAGTACGTCCCCCGCGTCGGATTGCCGTAGAAGCCCGGCGCGAACAGCGTGATCAAATTGGCCGGGGGCAGCGCGAGGCGAACGTAGCCCTGATAAGCTTCCCAGGTCACCGTTCCGCCCGCCCGGTGCGACATCCGGGCGAGTTCCACGGCGGGCAGAAGCTGCGGGGCGGCCAAGCCGAAGGCCAGGACAAGAGCCAGCACGGCGCAACCGAGATAAAGCCGCCAGTGAGCCTTCAGCAAGGGCGTCACGCGGAAGAGCGCGTAGGCGGACGTGAAGCCCAGGCAGTAGAGCGCAATCTGCAAGTGCCCCGCCAGCAGCATCAGCCCGAGGCAGAGGCCCAAAAGACAAGCCCG
>JAYTRQ010000014.1:0-2493 GCA_043746125.1 Armatimonadota bacterium
GGGACTAGCCTGGTCCGCTACTTCTACCACCAGCAGTGTGCCGGGGACGATATGGACGCCTCGCCGGGCCTGGAGCAGCAGTTCCGCTACGGCGGTCCCAAGCCGCAGTCACGCGAGACGGCCATCCTGATGCTGGCCGACAGCGTCGAGGCTGCCTCTCGCACTCTGCCCAAGCCGACCTTGGGCCGCATCGAAGATCTGGTCGGAAAGGTTATCCAATCCCAACTGTCCGACGGCCAGCTTGACGAGTGCGACCTGACCCAGCGGGACCTGCACGGCATCCAGAGCGCTTTCGTCCGGCTGCTGTCGGGGATGTTACACAGTCGCATTGATTACCCCGAAAAGGACGCCAAAAAGACGGCGGATACCGCCCATGCCCTTGCTCATCCATCGCCGGACGGACTGCTTTCCCTCACTGGACGGGCAGGGGACCCTGACGGCCCCACTGGCGGCTCTGTTGCGGCTTGAGGCCGTGCCGGACGACCCTGAAATCAGCGTCGTTTTGTGTGACGACCCGTTCATCCAGGAGCTAAACGCGGCCTATCGGGGCCAAGATAAGCCCACCGATGTGCTGTCGTTTGCCCAAGATGACCCTGATTTGCTCGGCGACATCGTGATCTCCCTGCCCACGGCGGCCCGGCAATCTCAAGCCGCAGGCTGGGCTTTAGAGAACGAAATCGCGCTTCTCGGCATCCACGGCCTGCTGCATCTGCTCGGTCACGATGACGAGACTGAGGTGGGGGCCTGGGAGATGCAGAGAAAAACCGAGGCCACCCTCCGCGAGTGCGGTATCCCAATCCCCCACGCTGGGGTGCACCCCTTTTTTGTGGAAGAGCCGTCTTTCTGAACCTTTGTGCTGCTGCCTCACGAGACTTTATGCGCCAAGTACCACGCCCTAAAAACCATCTTGACTCGTTCCGCTACGCGGTCGAAGGCATCGTCCACGTGTTCCGCACGCAGAAGCACATGAGGTTCCACTTCCTCACCGTGGTCCTCGTGTTGATGATCGGGCTGATCCTGCGTCTCTCGCGGGTCGAAATGGCCGTGTTGTTCCTGGTGGTCTCGGGCGTTTTAGTGGCTGAGATGATGAATACGGCGATTGAAAGCGTCGTGGACATGGTGACGCAGGCGTATCATCCGCTGGCGAAGCTCGCCAAAGACATCGCGGCGGGGGCCGTGCTAATCGCCAGCATCACGGCGGCCATCGTCGGGGGCATCCTGTTCTTCGGCAGCAATCGGCTGGCGACGCTCCATCTACGTCTGGAACGGGACCCGCCGCCGGTGACGGTCATCCTCACCGTCGTTATCCTGGTGCTGATTATTACGATGCTCAGCAAAATCATGGGCGGCAAGGGGTCTATCCTGTCGGGGGGTGTCGTCAGTGGGCACTCGGCCGTGTCGTTCTTTCTGGCCTCCACGTTGATCGCGCGGTCGCTGGACTACTTCACGGGGGCCTTGGCGCTGATGCTGGCGTTTCTAGTCGCACAAAGCCGGGTGGAGGGCAAGATTCACACACTGCAAGAAGTGATTATCGGCGGCCTGCTGGGTATCCTATTTACATGCGGCGTTTACTTCTTCCACATATTCCCAGCCCACTGAAGCTCACACACTAAGCGCCTCCCATGAACCCGTCCCATAGTTACGCCTGGCTCCTCCTCTTTCTCCTGACGGGGCTGAATGCCTTTTTCACGCTGGCTGAGACCGCCCTGAACACCGTCCGCAATGCCCGTCTTCAGCAGATGATCGAGCAGGGCGGCCGGGATGCCGGGGCGGCAGGCAGTGCTCAGAGCCTCCTGCGCCAGCCGACCCGCGTGGTCGCGACCGTGCAGGTGGGAATCACGCTGGCCGCCTTTGCCGTCGCCGCCCTGGCCGCCGCGACGCTGGCCCCGGATTTGGCCGGACTTATCCGTCCCGGATTGGTCGTGCATCCGGTCCGGCTGGCGTCCGTGTTGCTGACACTTCTGGCCGCTCTCTTCACCATCGTCGTGGGCGAGATCGTGCCCCGCTCGGTCGCCCTCCGCAGCCCCGATCAAGTCGCCGTCGCCATCATCCGTCCCCTGCGCTTCTTCGTCGTTCTGCTGGCCCCCTTTGCGGGCATCGTCCTTGCCCTCTCCAACCTGTTGGTTCGGCCCTTTGGTCTGACGGCGACGTTCGCTGCGCCGATGATTACGGAGGAGGAGCTGCGGATGCTGCTCGAAGCCAGCGCACAGTCCGGGGCTATTGAGGAGGATGAGAAGGAGATCATCCGCAATGTCATCTCGTTCGGGGATACGGACGTCCGGCAGGTGATGACGCCGCGTATTGATGTCACGGCTCTAGAAGTCGGAGCGGGGCTTGCCGCCCTGCTGGATGTAATCGTCGGGTCAGGCCACTCGCGTATCCCCGTCTACGAGGGGAGTGTAGACTCCATCGTCGGCATCGTCCACGCCAAAGATCTGCTGCCGACTCTGGCGCGCGGCGAACGTGTCTTGGACCTGCGTTCGGTCATGCGCC
>JAYTRQ010000015.1:0-2492 GCA_043746125.1 Armatimonadota bacterium
CATGCCCACGGCAGAAGCGGGGAAGGGGAATAAGGCCGAAGTGATGTCGCCAACGATGGAAGATGGCCGCATGTGCGCGATCCCCTCTCAAAATGGCGACGGGGGCGTCTTCGTCAGCCCGCGCGCCCGGCGCTCCGCCGACGAACATGGCGTAGATGTCGCGCTTTTAGCCGGGCGGGGCACGGGGGTAGACGGCCGCATCGTGGAGGCTGACGTCGTGGCCTTCGCTGCAAAGCTGAAGGCGGTTGGCAAGGCTGAAGACAAGGAGAAGACCGGGCCGCGCGTCTCGCCCCTCGCCCAGAGGGCGGCGGCCGAGCAAGGCGTCTCGCTCTCGGAAGTCGTCGGCACGGGGCATGGCGGCAAGGTCGTCCACGATGACGTTAAGCGGGCTGTGACGCCGGTTGCGTCTCCCGTGGAAGCGAACCAAACCGTCGTCACCCTACGTGGGATGCGGAAGATGGTCGCCGACGCCGTCGCCCGCAGCGCATCCACGGCCCCTCATGTGACGCTGACGCTGCCCGTGGACATGACCGAGGCGACCCGGTTTCGCCAGCAGCTCCTCCCGGCCATCGAGAAGACGTATGGCGTTCGGGTATCGTTCACGGACATCATTGCCAGGGCCGTTGCACGGGCATTGGCGGACCATCCATACCTCAACAGCACGTTCGCCAAGGACCAGATCACGCTGCACAAGCCCGTGCACCTGGGCATCGCGGTCTCGCTCGGGGCGGACGGGCTGATCGTGCCGGTCGTCAAGGACGCCCAGGCGAAGTCGCTGGGCGAGTTCAGCCGGGCGCTGAAAGACTTGGTGGCGAAGGCTAAGAGCAACACTCTGGCCCCCGACGAGGTGACCGGCGGCACGTTCTCGATCACCAACTTGGGCACGTTCGGCGTGACGCAGTTCAACCCGATCATCAACCCGCCCCAGACAGCGATCTTAGGCGTCTGTGCCATCGCGGATACGGTTGTTGCCATTAACGGCCAGCCTGCCGTGCGCCCAATGATGAACCTGTGCCTGTCCTTCGACCACAGGGTCGTGGACGGTGCCCCCGCCGCCGCCTTCCTTGCGCAACTCAAGGAGACCCTGGAACAGCCCTATCTGATGTTCGCGTAGCCCGCTCACAATTTGGAGCAGCAAGGGGATCATGGATGACATTGTGCCGGCGAGTGGAAAGACGTTCCCGAGACCGTGCAGAGCCGCCGCTTGACGAAGCTAGCTGTATCCGATCTCATGTCCTGACCATGGAAAAGTTGCCAACAAGATACCTCCGGTTTGCTGTCACTGAAGTTGACGCGACGTCGCGGAAAAGCCAGGGCATTTTCCACGCCGCTGGTGTCCTTTTAGAGTTTCCTGACCTAACTCAGATTGAGCGTAAAGTCGTTCAAGAGGCCACCGACTGGTTTGAGGCAAACCTTCCGACGCCTGAGAGCAGCAGAATCACTCCAAACGCTACTTTCTGGTTCCGGGTGGAGGCGACGGAATGTATCTGTCGGGCCTGGTTGATAGTGGATTTGCTAAGATCACACGGGTATCTCGTTGAGATTCAGCGGCTCAGGTGGCTGAACCTCGTCTATCAAGACGAATTTCAGGCGGCGGGATACGTTCCAAAATCGTGAGGCGGGCCGTCGTGACAGGGTTGCGTCGCGTTCGACTGCTCAGATAAGAGGTGAAGAGTGTCGTACGCACAAAGAGTTGTTTTGCAAGACCCTCTCTCTGAAGATCTCGCACAGCGTCTGGCGGAGGAGTTCCTCCACCCCCAGAATGGGGTCGCCGAACCGGTCATCCTACTCGAAAATCAAGGGCAGCAGGACCCGGCGCGGCTCTACGTCATCTGGAACGAGCGGGGGCACCCCACCCAGTTAGAGTGGTCAGAGATCGCCCTGGAAGCATATCGGCAGGTCAAAGGCGCACCGTCCGCCTTGAAGCTCCGGGTTGCTTTGGGTTTGACGGCGAAAGAAGCCGAGCGTATGCGAATCGCCTACGCCCCCCTGGAAGCCGCCGCTTGAACAAGACACCACTCCGACAAATCGTCGCGATGGGTGGGGGCGGGTTCTCGGATGAGCCTGAGAACCCGCTTCTGGACGACTTCGTCCTGAGCCTGACAGGCAAACCTAAACCACGTGTCTGCTTCGTGCCGACAGCCAGCGGAGACTCTGAGGGGTACGTCAAGCTGTTCTATGATGCTTTCCTGGGGGAACGGGCCGAAGCCTCGCACCTGGCGCTGTTCCGGCGGACGGTCCCGGATCTGCGGGCATTCTTGCTGTCTCAAGACGTCGTGTACGTCGGCGGCGGGAATACGATTAGTATGCTGGCCGTCTGGCGGGCGCACGGGCTGGATTTAGTTCTGCGCGAGGCCTGGGAGGCGGGCGTCGTTCTGTGCGGTCTGAGCGCGGGCGGGCTGTGCTGGTTTGAGGGCGGCGACACGGACTCGCTGGGGGCGGGCGTCTCGGCGCTGAATGACGGTCTCGGCCTTCTGCCGGGGAGTTTCTGT
>JAYTRQ010000016.1:0-2492 GCA_043746125.1 Armatimonadota bacterium
GACCTGCATCTTTCTGTCGGCCTGCCTCCAATGGTCCGCAAGGACGGCAGGCTCGTTCCCCTACCCTTCGAGAAGGCACAGGAACGGGATATACAGCGGATCGTGTTCGATGTCTTGAACAACTCACAGATCGAGAAGTTCGAGCGGACACGCGAACTGGACTTCTCCTATGGCGTCAAGGGTGTGGGCCGGTTCCGGTTCAACGTCTACCGCCAGCGCTCGTCGGTCGGCTGCGCGATGCGCGTTATCCCGAACGTCGTCCCCAGCATGGAGCAGTTGAAGCTTCCGCCTGTCCTGAAGACGTTCACGCAGAAGCACTCCGGCCTGGTTCTGGTGACTGGCCCGACCGGGAGCGGCAAGTCTACGACTATCGCGTCTTTGATAGACGTTATCAACACGGAGCGTGAGGCGCACATCCTGACGATTGAAGACCCGATTGAGTATTTGCACTCCCATAAGAAGAGCATGGTGAACCAGCGCGAGCTGGGCACGGACACCGACTCGTTCACGAACGCCCTGCGTGCCAGCCTCCGTGAAGATCCGGACGTCATTCTCGTCGGTGAAATGCGGGACCTAGAAACGATTTCTGCCGCCATCACGCTCGCCGAGACAGGCCACCTGGTCTTTGCAACGCTGCACACGCGGTCCGCTCCGGCGACTATTGACCGCATCGTGGACGTCTTCCCCGCGCACCAGCAGGAGCAGGTGCGTGTCCAGCTTTCGACCAGCATCGAGGCCGTCGTCTCTCAACAGCTCCTGCCCCGAATCGGCGGCGGGCGCGTGTCCGCCATCGAGATCATGGTGGCGACAAGTGCCCTGCGGAACCTGATCCGCGAAGGGAAGTCTTATCAGATCTACTCAGTCATCGAGACGGGGCATCAGTACGGGATGCAGGCGATGGACCGCGTGCTGGCGGACCTGCACCGGGGCGGTCAGGTGGCGTATGAGGAGGCGGCGACGCGGGCGATTGATCGGGAGAACTTCAATCGGCTGGTGAAGGGGTACTAGAGAGGTCCTATCCCGTCTCGCAAGCTCGCCACCCTTCCCTCGGAGGGAAGGGCTTTGGAAGTGGCCGCAGACGGTCGCCGATTATCGTGAGGCATGGCGATTTTGCCGCTTAATCCTGAATCCCTTCCCTCCGAGGGAAGGGTGGCGAGCTTGCGAGACGGGATAGGATGCCCCTAGCTCACGACGGCCGCCAGGAGGCAGACATCGTCGTGCTGGACGCCCTGGGCGTAGTCCCGGACGTCCGACACAATGCGGGAGACGATCTCCTCAACGCCCTCCCCGACCGGCCCCTGACGCAGCATCTCCGCAACGCCGGCCACCCCCAGGAACTCGCCACGCGCCCGGCCCGCCTCCGTAATACCGTCCGTGCAGAGGAACAGGGTGTCGCCGCGCTTCAGCGTCACAGTCTGCTGTATGAACCGCCCATCTTCAATGAGGCCCAGAACAGGACTGATGTCCGTGCCGCCGACTGGGAGAAGTTCGATCTCGCCACCGTCCGCACGCCGCAGCAGGGCGGGGTCGTGGCCACAAGAAAGGTATGTGAGTTCCCGTGTCGCCTGATTGTAGAGGCCGACGAACAGTGTTGCAAAGCCGGTCAGCAGATCGTGTTCCACCACGGTATCGTTTAGCTCCGAGAGGGCCACGTCCAAGCGCTGCGACCGATATAGGCTATACCGGAGCATGTTGCGGACTGTCGCCACCTGGGCGGCGGCGGCCAACCCTTTGCCGCTGAGGTCGCCGACCGCGAAGACCACCTGCTCTTTCTTCAGGGAGAAGACGTCCAAAAAGTCGCCCCCGACGTTCGCCTCCGTCAAAGCCGCCTTGTAGTAGGATGCCATTTCCAGGCCTTGAATCCGTTTCGGCAGGGCCGGCATCAGCGCGTCTTGCAGGGCGAGCGCGATGGCCTGGTCCCTCTGCCGGGCGCGGGCAGCCTCCACGGCGACCCGCATCTGGTTCGCCACGGCCTCCATCAGCGCGACGTCCTCGGCCGTCCAGTCGCGAGGCGAGTCCACCATGACGGCCACAAGACTCGCCGCCAGGCACTTGTTGTCAAAGAGAGGTGTCGCCAGCCCCGCCCGTACACCTAGATCGGCGTAGGCCTGCCGGACGCCCAGCGGCAGGGAGGGGTCCTGGGCGTCCGGGACGGACAGTGACTGCCCCTGGACGTAGGTCCCGTCCACCGCTGCCTGCGCAGCCGAATCCGCATAATCTCCGACCACAGAAGGAAGCCCATTACGCCGCCACTCCCGGCCGATCCAGGTGCGGCTGTGGTCCGCATTGTAGAGCCGCACGTAGCAGCGGTCCACGCCCAGCAGGCGCCCCACCCCCTCGACCGCCTCGCGCTGAATGCCATCCGGGTCCTGATTCTGCATGGAGATCTGGCCGATGCGGCTGATAATACGCTCTCGGGCCAGCAGGCGCTCGATCTCCTGCTCGGCCCGCTTGCGGTCCGTGACGTCGGAAAACATGACCAGGCCGTTCAG
>JAYTRQ010000017.1:0-2486 GCA_043746125.1 Armatimonadota bacterium
TCCGGGCGTCTGGACTATCCCTTTGCTCTGATCAAACCCTGGTTCCTGAACGATGACCTGAGTGTCGTCAACTTCGAATGCACCCTGACGAATGCCGCCACGACCGCACCTAAGCAGTGGCACTTTAAAGGAGCCGCCCGATATGCCTCGATCTTCCCCGCCGGCTCGGTGGAGGCCGTCAGCCTCGCGAACAATCACTCGTTTGACTACCGTCAAACGGGGTTCAACGACACAATCGCCAATTTCAGGCACGCTCATGTCCCCGCTTTCTACCAGAACGTGCCTTATGTGACGACTCTTCGGGGCATCCAAGTCGTGATTATCGGCGACTGCACGGTGGTCGGCGAAAACACCACGAAGCTTGACGGAGTCTCGGCGCGGGTGAACGGCGAGATCAATCGTTACAAGAGGCCGAATAACGTCGTGATTGTGATGATGCACTGGGGCAGTGAGTTGGATACTCGTCCTAAATCTTGGCAGCAAGATATGGGGAGGCAATTCATTGATGCCGGAGCGGACGCGGTCGTCGGGGCGCATCCGCACGTCGTTCAGGGTATCGAGCGTTACAAAGGCAGGTACATCGCGTACAGCCTGGGCAACTTCGCGTTCGGCGGGAACTCCCTCGCCCGCTACCCCGACACCTTCATCTTGAGGCTGAGGTTCCACGTCGGTGATGAAAGAACGAGAACAATGGCGCCTTCTATTGTCCCGTGCTGGACTACGTCCAGCCGAGGTAGGACCAAGGAAGGCGTTTTGAGAAACGATTACCAGCCAAAACCGGTCTTTGGGGCAGCCGCCGCCCGAACGGTCAGCCTAGTGATCGGGCGGAGTGCGGGGTTAAGGTATGGCGTGAAGCGGATTGGTTATTTAAGGTAGCGGTAGGAGACCGCCCTCGGCCGCCAATTCTGGGGGCCACTTACCCTGGCAGCGCAGCCACGGCCCGGTCAATCTCCTCACGCGTGTTGTAAAAGTGTGGCGAGAATCGCAGGCGCCCACCCCGCACGGCGGCCGTGATGCCGGCCTCAGTGAGAGCTTGCAGCACGGTCTCATTGGAAGCCGTCGGGTGCTGGAACATAACGAGGCCCGCACGATCGGTCTCCTCGCGGGGTGAAGACACGTGGTATCCCCGCGCCTCAAGCCGCTCCGCCGCGTAGCCTGCCAGCGACAGGACGCGGGCGGCGATGGCCTCGATACCCACCTCTTCCAGCAGCGACAGGGCCGCGTCCAGCCCGCACAGACCCAGGCCGTTCGGGGTGCCTTCCTCGTAGCGCTGGGCGTTCGGCTTGGTCGTGAAGTCCAGCGGGTCGAACTTGGGGACGTCTACGACCGAGCCGGCCCCGACGTTCACCAGGCGCAGGCGGTCCAGGACGTGGGGAGCAATGTACAGTCCACCCGTACCGCCTGGCGCCAGCAGCCACTTGTGAACGCCTGTGACGACGACGTCCAGATCCAGCCTCTCCGCCTCCAAGGGAAGCACGCCCAGACCTTGAATGACGTCCACGATGAACAACGCATTGTAGGAGTGTGCCAGGGCTGCGAAGGCGGCCAGGTCGCAGCGGAAGCCCGTTCCGAACTGCACCCAGGAGAGCGTCACGACTCGCGTCCTGCTGTCCATGACGTGGGCCAAGTCGTCGGGCGTGAACGTGCCGTCCGGGCGAGGCGGAGCTAGCCGCGTCTCGATGCCCTGGTCGCTCTGGGCATACCAGGGGTAGACGACGCTCGGATACTCGCACGCGACGCTGACCACGTTATCACCCGGTTCCAGCCGCAGGGCGTCGGCAATGAGCGACAGCCCGTGGCCGGTGTTCTTGGTGAGCGCTAAGTGCTCCGGCGTCACGCCCATCAATCGGCCCATTCGGAGACGGACAGATTCGCGAACGGACATCACGCGGCTTAGAAAGAAGTCCTGCGGGTCGTCTGCCGAGTGTTCGACGGCCTCTCGGACCGCCTGCACCACGCGGCTGGGGGCGGGGCTGACGCCAGCGTGGTTCAGATAAGCGCCTCGCGCCGTGACGGGGGCGAACTCCCGCTGTCTGTAATCCTGTGCTTCATGCTCCTGCATAATGGTATAATACCTGAAAGACGAGTGCGGAAAACTAAGGGGGGGCAGTATGACACCCGAAGATGCGGAAGTGGCGCGTATGGTGCGCCGTGAACTCGGAAAACGGCATCTGGACTCGACACAGATGGACGTTCAGGTCAAGGCCGGTAAAGTCACGCTCGGCGGGCGCGTGCTGCATTTCCGGGACGAGACCGGCGTAAACCTGCGAGCCGAGATAGAAATCGTCACCAAGAACCTATCGCGGGACCGCCTGGTGAAAGGCGTCTTCGACCAGCTCCATTACGTCATAGACCACGCTGGCGAAGAGGACAAAGGCAAGGGCGGGCGGAACCGGATGCGGTCCTGAGGGGGTGACGTCAATGATGGACGAGAAGCGGCTGGTCAAGGTCAGCAAGTTCCTGAGCAAGCACCTGCGCCACGACCC
>JAYTRQ010000018.1:0-2485 GCA_043746125.1 Armatimonadota bacterium
AGGACCAGGACGGCGTAGCCGGTCGGCCCTTTCAGCCGCGCCGGGGCGGGGCCGGCGAACCAGGCTGGTGTCCCGGCGACTCGGGCGCCTCCGATGCCGAGATCACTGGCCGGGATGATCTGCCACCGCTCGCCGTCGTGCAGTTCGACCGTTGCGCCCTCCGGGGCGGGCCAGCGCCGTCCCTCTCTGCGGCCGCCTCCAGGCAGATCGCTCGTAGCCGGAGCGGACGGCTCCTGGATTCGTAGTCGTTCAAGCAGTATCAGCGCTTCATCCTGCCGGCGCAGGGCCTCTTCGATTTCCTCGTCTTCGTTCACGGGGGCTTCTCCTGTCGAAATTGCTGGTACTATATACGCCAGTGCGTCCCTGGTTCCCTGCCTGGGGTGTAAAAGTGGAGGAGAAACAACGTGTCCGAAGTCGTCTGTTTGGGGATACTGGTCGCCGACGTGGTCGGAAAGCCCATCGAGGCGTTTCCGCCGAAGGGGACGCTGGCGAACGTGGAGCGGATGGAACTGCACGCGGGCGGCTGTGCGGCGAACACCGCGCTGGCGCTGGCGAAACTCGGCGTAGACACGGGAGTTATCGGCAAGATCGGTGACGATGGATTCGGCTACTTTCTCGCCCAGACGCTGCAACAACAGGGCGTGGATACGCGGGGCCTGGTCCGCGACGCCGACGCCGCGACCTCCGCGACGATGGTGGCCGTGGACAAAGAGGGGGAGCGAACGTTCCTGCATTATGAAGGCGCGAACGCAGCATTCACCGGCAAGGACGTCGCCTGGCCGGTCGTGGATGCGGCCTCAATCCTGCACGTCGCCGGTCCATTCCTGATGCCCCGCTACATCGGCGTAGACAATGCTGCCGTGCTGAAGCGGGCAAAAGAAGCCGGGAAAATAACGACGCTGGATACCGTCTGGGACTCGACTGGGCGGTGGATGTCTACCCTCGCCCCGTGTCTGCCCTATCTAGACTATCTGCTGCCGTCCCTCGCCGAAGCAAAGTTGTTAACAGGCCGGGACACGCCCCACGACATCACGCAGGCCTTTCTGGACCTAGGCGTCACGGTCGTCGGACTGAAGCTCGGGGAAGAGGGTGCGTTCTTACGGACGGCGGCGGGCGATGCACTCCACGTCCCACCATTCGCCGTCGAGGCCGTGGACGCGCTGGGCGCGGGTGATTGCTGGGCGGCGGGCTTTTTGTGCGGCCTGTCTCGCGGCTGGGACTTGGAAAAGACCGGCCGCTTCGCCAACGCGGCGGGGGCCTGTGCCGTACAGAACTTGGGCGCGACGACCGGCATCCGCTCGTTCGAGGCGACCTACGCGCTGGCCTTCGGTACCTCCTGAAGCACGGCGATCAGACGGTCAATCTCGGCGTGAGTGTTGTAGTGTGCCAGACCGACGCGCACTGCCCCGCCCTGACCTTCCAGGCCCAGCCGCTCCATCAGCCGCAGGGCGTAGTAGTTGCCGCTCCAGACGCAGATCCCCCGATCGGCCAGCCACTCTGCCGTCTGGCGCGGCGAAAGGCGCGGCCAGGTAAAGGCGACCGTCGGCAGCCGTTCGCCCAACCGCGCTCGGTCCGTCAGCCCATAGACCTGGACGTCGCCGAGGCTCTCCAGGCCGTCCAGTAGGTGCCGGGACAGCGTCTGCTCGTAGTCACGGACAGCTCCCATCGAGGCTCCCAGCGCCACCTGCCGCTCCGGCCCTGCTTGTCCAATCACCCCGGCCAGATAGTCCACGGCGGCCGTCACGCCCGCAAGCCCTTCATGGTTGAGCGTCCCCTGCTCCCACCGGTATGGCACGGCGTCTTTGGCCGGCCTGACCTTGTGTGGCGTCAACCTCGCCAACGCCTCCATTTTGCCGTACAGGATGCCGACGTGCGGGCCGAAGAACTTGTAGGCGGAGCAGGCAAGGAAGTCGCAGTCCAGCGCCTGCACGTCAATCGGTCCATGCGGGGCATACTGCACAGCGTCCACGAACACCTGTGCCCCAGCGTCGTGGGCCAGGCGAATGACGCGGGTAACGTTGGGGACAGTCCCGAGGGCGTTTGAGGCGTGTGTGACGGCAACGAGCCGCGTTCGGCGCGACAGCGCTTCCGCCAGACCGTCCATGTCCAGCGTCCCGTCGTCATGGATGTCTACGACACGGATGACCGCGCCTGCGGCCTCCAAGTCGGTCCAGGGCGTGACGTTGGCGTCGTGGTCTAGAGTCGTGATGACGATCTCGTCGCCGGGTGTAATCGTCTCCGCCAAAGATCGAGCAAGGTGGAACGTCAGGGCGGTCATGCTTGGCCCGAACACGACGTTCTCCGGGCCGGGCGCGTTCAGGAGGTCTGCGACCGCTTGCCGCGCCCGGGCCACGACGGTGTCCGTCCGCCGGCTGGTCGCGAACGCCCCGCCGACGTTGGCGTTGCTCCGTCGGTAGTAGTCCGAGACGGCGTCAATGACGTCCTGCGGGACCTGGGTCCCGCCGGGGTTGTCAAAGAAAACGGC
>JAYTRQ010000019.1:0-7814 GCA_043746125.1 Armatimonadota bacterium
CGCCTGCGCGGGTCGGCGGGCGGCCTGTCTCCCGCTGGCCGCATCGGCGTCATCGAGTCGCGCCTGACACCCCTGCTCGGCATTCCGAACATCCGGCCCTCCGACGTCGTCGTCTACCTGCCGGACCCCAAAAGCCACATCAACCGCGCTCCGGTCCTCTATGCCCTGGGCCGTCGCCTGATCACCGTGGACCCCGCCACTATCAAGGCGGCGGGCGGCGGGGACGCCTTGACGGTCGCGACCAAGTGGGCCAGGCGGCTCCAGCAGGTGCTCCCGCGCGTCAACTGGCGCCCGCCGAACGTGCCTGAACCCAAAGTCCCGGCTCACCCACCGCTTTTAATCACGCGGGACTTCACCCAAGTCGGCGGCCAGACTGGGCTGGTAGCACTCCGAGGCAAGACGATTATGAAGATGCGCGGCGTGCAGCCGGGCGGCATGACGGCGGCCGAGCGGGGGGACCTCCTGACGGCCCGCCTGGAGATGGCCGCGAACCGTCCCGAGGCGAGTGCGCCGGACGCGGTCAAGGTGGTGGCCGGTCCGGGCGGGACAGCGAGTCTGTCCCTGGCGGGCATGACGCTGGTTTCAGTAGGTGCGGACGACGCCCGCCTAGCAGGCTTCCAGCAGCCGAGTCAGCTCGCGAACGCCTGGGCCAAGAACCTGCGGGCCGCCCTACCCACACCGGTTCCGGCTCCCGCCCCAACACCGCCCGCTCCAGCGGAGGCCGCCCCGACGCCGCCCACACCAACACCGGCACCGACACCGCCCGCACCGACACCGGCACCGCCCGCGCCGGCACCGGCACCGCCCGCGCCGACACCGTAGGAGGGAGGGAGGCCCTTCCCCACAAGTGGGGAGGGGTCGCTGCTCTGCAACGGTGTCGGGGAGTCCTCTCCCCTACCCCACGCTAACCGCGTCCCCTACCCACACCAAGCCATCCTCTTCTTCCCCCCTACCGTCCCTTTCGGTGATCAGATACTGCCCGAACAGGACCTTCTTTTCCACCGTCCGGTACCCCGCCAGCGTGTGGAACGGCTCCGTCCCCCGCTCCGCCGTCTGCTGGTCAATCGCCGTCATTCCGCAGCGGTCGCACGGCTTAGCGGCCCGGAAAGACACGCCCCCGATGCGGACGCGCCCCCACCCATCTTCGGCATACGCGGGGCTGCCCGCTACGACGAAGTTCGGCCGGAACCGGTCCATCGGCACGGGCACGGCCAGCCGGGCGTTCAGGTCCGCCAAAGAAGCCTCGCCCAGCAACAGGAACGGGTAGCCGTCCGCGAACGAGACGATGTCGCCCAGCCGCCCATAGTCCGGGTTGACCGCTCGGTGCGTCGTCTCCGGCATCCAGACCAGGTGGGCGGACGTCTCCAGAGACTCCGAAAGCCACCCATCCGCATCCCCGCCCACGGGCAGAGCTTCGCAGACGCTCCGCCAAACCCGCACGGTCAGCGGCTTGGACAGAGGCGGTGTGAATGGTACGCGCAGGGTTGGCAGACCAGGCACGTCCAGCGTCAGAGCGTCGGGAGTAAGGCCGGGACGGATCAGGGCCATGCGTGGGTGTTCGCGCTGGGTCAGGAACTTTCCGGCAGGGTCTACGACCATCCAGCGCCGGTCGTGGCGCAGGCCCCGCGCCTCGACAGAGGACGAGGCGAGCGAAATCCCGCCGAGGGACTTGATAGGATAGAGGTGAATGTGGGTGAGGGTGGGCATGGTAGATGGAGATCTCAGAAACCGGAAGACATCGGCTCCGTGCTCTTCGCGAGGGACAGGGCCGCCAGGTCGCCCGCCCCGCGCACCTGATTGCGGCCCAAACGCTTGGCGGCATACAGGGCGTGGTCGGCCGCCGCCACCAGGTCGTCCCGGACGGCGGGCTGCGGTGGACACGCGGCGGCCCCGATGGAGCAGGTGACGTGCAGGCCGTTCCCGTAGGGGCCGCTCCCGATCACCAGAGGCTGCATCGCCGTGGCCGCCCGGACGCGCTCGCCGACGCGCCGCGCCCGCTCCGCATCGGTGCCGGGCAGCAGGATGAGGAACTCCTCGCCTCCCCAACGCCCCAGAACATCCTCTTCGCGCAGGCAGGCGCGAGCGCATGCGGCGAACTCGCACAGGACGGCGTCTCCGACCGGATGGCCGTAGGTGTCGTTGAAGCCTTTGAAGTGGTCAATGTCCACGAACAGCAGGGCGCACGGCCTGTCTTCGCGGCGGGCGCGGGCGATCTGGGCATCCAGGGCGGCGACGAGGGCGCGGTGGTTCGGCAGGCCGGTCAGCGCGTCCGTCGTCGCCAGCGCTTCCAGCCGGGCGTTAGCCTCCTGTAAGGCGGCGTTGGCCTCCTGCAAGGCGGCATTCATGCCGGCCAGCGCCTGGGCCTCGCGGCGGTGGTGCTCCAGTTCGGTCTGGACCACCAGAGACCTGGCCCGCTCCTCCGCTTCCTCCGTGAAGACTTCCTTCTCCAGCCGCTGAAAGGTCTCGTGGTGGCCCAGCGCGGCGGCGTAGTCGCCCAGCCGCTTGCAGGTTTCGGCCAGCGCCTGGAAGCACTGGAAGGCCGTCCGGCGTGCGCCGATGACCTGGGCCAGTGCGGCCCCCTCCGCCAGACGCGCCCGCGCTTCGTCCAGCGCCCCTCGGGCGAGGAGGATCTCGCCGATGGAAAACAGGGCGTGGGCGGCGGCCTTCTGGAGTCGGTTGGCGCGGGCGATCTCGAGGGCGCGGGCGTGACAGTCCAGCGCCTCGCGGGGGCGCCCGGTCTGGGCGTAAGCGGTCCCCATGCTGGTGAGCGCCACGGCCACTTTTTCCCAGTCTTCCAGCGCTTCGCCCAGCTCGACCGACCGGCGGCAGACCGCGATTCCCTCTTCGTAGCGGCCCAGGTCCACGTAGTCGCCGCCTAAGTTACACAGGCTGCTGATCTCGAGCGCCCGGCTACCGATGCGGATGGAATGGTCCAGGCTGCGCTGATGGTACACCAGGGCGTCCGCCAGGTCGCCCCGCTCGCTGTAGACGTTGCCGATGTTGCCGAGTGAGGCCGCCACTCCGGTCTCGTCCCCGGCCCGCTCCCGCGCTTCCAAGGCCCGTGCGTACCAGTCCAGCGCCCCGCCGTAGTCACACAGGCCGAACTGGACGTTGCCCAGCATGTTGTATCCGGCCCCCAGCCATTCCGCGTTCCCCAGTTCCTCAAAGATCTGGAGGGCCGCCGACACGTTCTCGATGGCCTGGGCGTGTTCCGCCAGGAAGTAATGGAGGACGCCCAAGTAGTGCCGGCCTCGCGCTTCGGTGAACCGGTCCCCCAGACGCCGGCTGAGGGCGAGGCTTTCCTCCAGGGCGGGCCGTGCCTCCTCGTGCCGGGACAGGATCACGCAACAGACGCCCGATAGGCACAGGCTCTCCGCCAGGCCGGACCCGTCTTCCGCCGCCCGCGCCAGGCCGACCGCCTCCTCGCTCAGAGCCAGGGCGCGCAGCGGTTCGCTCGTCCGCAGTTCCCAGACCCGCGCATTGAGCGCCCGTATCCGCTCACAGATCGTTTCTTGCTCTTCTTGCAATGTAGTGCCCGCCTTGTCGTGGTACGTAGAATTATGACACGTACTGGGGCGACGGCTAATACGTGACACAATAAACCTATGGCGGCGAACTGGAAAACGATCCTCTTTTATTGCGTCACCTGGTATGCCCTCGATCTGCCGGGCCGGCTGCTCGTCCTGATGAGTTACTGCGCTCTCCACGGCGGATCGGCCGGTCACACCTTCGTCTCTCTGATCCACCACCCATGGCGGCCGAGCGACGGGCTGACCATGTTGGTCTACATCCTCGTCCACTACCTGATCGTGATCCGCATTTCCTTCCGAACTCTGGACGTCCGGGCAATCAAGCCGTCGGTGGACCCTCTGGCGCGTGTCCTGTTTGTCAGCGGCGAAGTCGGGCTGGGCTTCTACCTTCTCTACCTACTCGGGGCTTGGCACCACCGGGGCGCGTGGAGCCTCGTGGCAGGGCTGCCTTCTCTGCTGGCGACCGTGGGGGCGGGCTACGCCCTGCGTTTCGTCTGGCCCCACCCGCCTCAGCCCCAGGCTGTCCCGACGCCTACCGAGGGTGTCTGGCCTCCTCCCCCGAACGTTCATTAAGGAGAAACGCCCCCTTCGAGCGCCCGGACGTAGGAGTACCTGACTATGGTTCTGGACTATGGTTCTGGCTGAACCTTCAGAACCGGCACGACTTGATCGAAGCGCAACGGACGCACCCGCAGCAGCTTGAGCGTGTCGTCCCCTGCACCCCGTCCGTCGCGGCATAGGCGGACAGCAACGTAGGCAGGAAAAGGGCCGCCAGCATCAAGCCGGCGGCCTTATCGGGCGGTTAGGGCGGGGAATGAGGAGGGAGGGGTTCCCCCGCCCCTACACAGATGCGGTACCCGCGCATAGGGGTAGGGCTTGCCCCTGCCCTCTTCTCCCGTCTGTTCCGGCTCCCACAGAATTGGGGGCGGGGGGCCTCCCCCCCTCTTACAGCCTCTTCAAGTTCTCCGGGTTCAGCGGCTTTAACTCGTCGGGTACGAACAGGCCGTCATGCCGCACAAGCACGTCGTCGAAGAACACGTCGCCGCCGCCGAACTCGGGGCGCTGGATGAAGACCATGTCCCAATGCACCACCGACCGGTTGCCGTTGAAGGCCTCGTCATAGGCCCCGCCCGGCGTGAAGTGGAACGAGCCGGCGATCTTCTCGTCAAACAGGATGTCTTTCATGGGGTGCAGCACGTACGGGTTGAAGCCGAGCGAGAACTCGCCGACGTACCGCGCCCCCTCGTCGCTATCCAAAATCTTGTTCAGAGCCTCCGTCGTGCCGCCCGACGACGTCGCCTCGGCGATCTTGCCGTCCTCAAAGCGCAGCGTCACGCCCTCGAAGACCGTGCCCTGGTAGATGGTGGCCGTGTTGAACGCGATCGTCCCGTTCACCGAGTCGCGGACCGGGGCGGTGAAGATCTCGCCGTCGGGGATGTTGGAGCGGCCCGTGCAGGGGATGGTCGGGATGTCTTTGATGGAGAAGGTTAAATCGGTCCCCGGCCCCGTCAATCGGACTCGGTCCGTCCGGTCCATCAGCGCCTTGAGCGGCTTGATGACCGGGTCCAATTTGGAGTAATCAAATGTGCAGACGTCGAAGTAGAAGTCCTCAAACGCCTCCGTGCTCATGCCCGCCTGCTGGGCCATCGCGGGTGTCGGCCAGCGCAGGACCACCCACTTGGTCTTGGGCACGCGCGTCTCGGAGTGGACGGGGTTCCACCAGAGCGACCGATAGAGCCGCATGCGCTCATCGGGGACGTCCGCGTGTTCGGTGACGTTCTCCGAGCCTCGGACGCCCACGTAGGCGTCCATCTGCGCCATGCGGGCCTTTTCGAACTCGCCCGTGAGCCGCATCTGCTCCTCGGTGGCGGCGTTGTAGAGCGCCCGCAGGACTTTGTTGCTTTTGAGGGTGACGAACGGCAGGCCGCCGGCCTCGACGATGCGAGCGACGAGGGCGGTGACGGCGTCTTCGGGGATGTCGTAGGCCTCGACCAGCACCTTCTCGCCGGGCTGGACTTTAGCGGAATAGCCGATCAGGATGTCGGCGAGCTTGGCGACGCGGGGGTCTTTCATGGGGTGTCCTTTGTGGGGTGACGGATAGGGGAGTATACCCGGCGGGACGCCTTCTCCCACCTCGTAGGGGCGGCCCCCCGTGGCCGCCCTTTCTGCCGCGTGGTCGCTTCGCCCCGCTCATCCCTTGCCGCCTTCATCTCCCGCGCTCTTAATCCTCACCGGACAAGGCCAGGCCCCGATCTAGGAGGCTTCGCCGACCGTCCTGCGGACGGAGGAAGAGGAAAGCCATCTTTGTCTTCCGACCCGCAGGACGACCTGCGGCCGGCCGAATACGCCCACCGCGAAGCCCTCGCCCGCCGCGACCTCTGGCGGCGGACGCCCTCCCTGCGCCGCCTGCTCGACCAAGGCCGCCCCCCCACGCCCTGCCATCCCGCCCCGCCCGAACCATGGGACTACCCCGACGCCCCGCCCTGAGCGACACAGCCTAAACGCCCGCAAAATTGCTTGGGAGAGGTAGTTTGGAAATCTTTTAGAAAAGCCTTGATAGCCAAGCGAGAGTCGTGTTAAGATGCCTCTAACCTTCAAGCCGGTTGTTTAGGCTTACGGGGGACGCTCTACTCGGCGGCGGCCTGACAAGGCTGCGCTTCTGTCCGAGTTGATGTGTCCGTGAACGTAAGTCAGAAACAATGGGAAGCCTGCGCCGCTCGGCCACCGTCAACGGCATCACCACCTACTACGCCTACGACGGCCAGACGATGGTGCGCGAGATGCAGAAGGCCGGGGGGACGGGGCCGCTGGTGAGCACGGCGACTTACCTGTGCGGCCCCAGAGGGCCGGAGTACCGGCGGGACGACACGCAGACGGAGACGGACGGGCAGGGGCACTCGTTCGGCAAGACGCGCTGGTACGTGTACGACGGGCTGGGGTCGGTGGTGGGGGAAGTGGACCCGCTGGGGAACCTGACGTCCTCGCCCAAGTACGACGTGTACGGGGCGGTGCGGGCGAACGGGGGAGCGGCCTCCACGCGGCAGGGGTTCGTGGGGGGGCTGGGGCACGTCAGCGACGCGGAGACCGGGCTGATCTACATGAGGGCCAGGTACTACGACCCCAGCTTGGGGCGGTTCAGCAGTCAGGATACAACACGAGACGGAATCAACTTGTTCACCTACTGTAATAATAATCCCGTGAATCTCGTGGATCTGAATGGAAATGCACCTGGCTCTGGCCTATCATTCGGTGAGGTGGGAGCAGGATATGCTATGCTTGCTCTATCTATGTTTGCAATTGCAGCTACTGCCGCTGGCCTGTTGGACAGAGCTGCCATTGTTTTGGCTATAGCCCTAGCTTCTGGAGAAGTATATTTGTGTGCTGACGGATTAAAAGAGGTTATGGCGGCAAATCCAGGAATGTTTGCGGTAACTTTGGCTGCCGAAAGCGTAGCTCTCAATGCCCTTTTTGGTCAAGCCAAAGGAGCAGGCATTAAGATAATGGGTACGGCTCTTCCCTCTGTTGGTAATGCGGTTGCTGCTTGTATCACTGAGTCTATAACTCTTGAAATATACTCATCAACAATTCAGTGACACGGGAAATCAGTATGAGAAATCAACGAAAACAAGACGTGGATTCAAAGGACGCAGCGCCTAAAGAGAGGGCGACTTTTTGGTTTTACCTCGCAGCCTTCAGCTTGTTTTTTGCGATCATACTTGCCATTTCTTGGGGAAGAACTTTCGTCTTTGTAGGTGTTGGCTTAGGCTTGTTCTACTGCTTCAAGGGGCTGATGGTCATTAGGAGAAACGGCAAAGTTAAACAAACTAGTCATGAGAAATCTGACTGACTATAACAATCAATGATGTAATACTCGCTCAAATTGAATGTAATCCCGACGCACACGGAGAAACACACATATAACGACTTAAACCGCCAATCGCGAGGGATTCTTCGGATGGCACGATCATCAGCACCTACAACGCCGCCAACCGCCTCACGTCCACGGCCCAGAACGGCGGGAGTGCGTCCGCCGTCACCAGCGACGCCGACGGCAACACCTGACCGACAGCGGCGGGCGCACCAATGCCTGGGACAGCCAGAACCGCCTGGTCTCCTGCACCAAGGGCGGCGTCACCAGCGCCTACACATACGGCGCGGACGGCCTGCGCCGCAGCAGTAGGCTTCCCACCTGGCGGTGGACTGTATGAACGGCATCTGCTCCATGTACGTGAGGATGCGCCGGAGCCAATGTCGGTCCTCCACGTCAAGGACTTGGGGTGCATC
>JAYTRQ010000020.1:0-7788 GCA_043746125.1 Armatimonadota bacterium
CCCTACTTCACCGAGAACGTCAGGAGCGCAGGCCCGCTTCGCGTAATCTTGCGCGTTGGCAGTGCCCCCGGTCCTGGCGAGACCTGGGCGGGCTTCAGACGCTTGACGTGGCCGTCGGCTGCGAGGAAGTTGAGTGCGAAGGTCTGCGGGTCATGGCGTATGCTGTTCTGCGGCGCGGATAGGCCGGTCGCGCTGACGGTTTCCGTCGTGAAGGGATCGCAGTCCGGTGTTGTGAACTCGTACAACTCAACCGTGGCAGCCGGGGCGGTGAAGACTGCGGAGGACTGGCCGGTCAGGTTCTGGTTCTGCGCGTAGGAGACGGCCGGGGTTGGAGCGGACTCGTCGGGGCACCGGTAGACGCTCGTAGATTTGATAAACAAGTAGAGCTTCCCCGCCCAGCCATTGCCTGCGGCGTTCACGCCGGATGGGAAGACTTCGTTCGAGTCCTGCGTGTACTGGATATAGGCAAGGCCGAGCTGCTTCAGGTTGGACTGACAAGACCCGTGAGGGTGACTTTCGCGAGCCTTTTGGAACACTGGAAATAGAACTGCGACCATAAGGGCGATGATGCCGACGACGCTAAGAACTTCTAAGAGCGTCACGCCGTAACGCCGATGGGGCTTCATAACGGCCTCCTCTTTTGGTGCTATCGTCCCAAGAGTACCACATTTGAGGCAGGCTCGCGTCACATGCCCTGCTGCTACTCGAACAGAGCATCCACAAAGGCCTGAGGATCAAAATACTCCATGTCGCCTTGTTTCTCGCCGGTCCCGATGAGCTTGATGGGTACGCCTAGCTCGTCCTTGATGGTGATGACAATGCCGCCTCGCGCGGTGCCGTCGAGTTTGGCGAGGATCAGGCCGGTGATGGCGACGGCGTTTTTGAACTCGCGGGCCTGGTTGACGGCGTTTTGGCCGGTCGTGGCGTCCAGCACAAGTAGGATCTCGTCGGCGGCACGGCCGCCCATCTCGCGCATGATGACGCGGTTGATCTTTTTCAGCTCTTCCATGAGGTTGGCCTTGTTGTGCAGGCGGCCAGCCGTGTCGATGAGCAGGAAGTCGGCCCCACGTGCCTTGGCGGCCTGGACGGCATCGAAGACCACGGCGGCGGGGTCAGAGCCGTCGCGCCCTTTGATCACTTCCACGCCGATGCGCTCGCCCCACAGGGCAATCTGGTCTACGGCCGCTGCCCGGAACGTGTCACCGGCGGCCAGAATGACTGTCTTTCCCTCGCGCTTGAGCTTGTAGGCGAGTTTGGCGATGCTGGTCGTCTTGCCCACGCCGTTGACGCCGACAATTAGGAATACGGTTGGCGCGTCCGGGGAGACGTTCAGGGCCGCCTTGCCCGTGCCAGCCGTCAGTGTGTCCCACAGGAACCGCTTCAAGTAGTTGTTGACGTCCAGGGCGTCTTTGAGTCTGTTGTCTTTGATCTGGATGCGGAGCTCGTCCATCGCCCGCATGGTGGTGTGGACGTTGAGGTCCGCGCCGATGAGCGCCTCTTCCAGTTCTTCGAATAGATCCTCGTCAATCCTGCCCCGTCCGGTGATGATCTGATCGACTTTTTGGAAGATGCTCTTGAACAGTCCGCGTTTCAGCATGAATTAGGTCCTTCCCTCACTCAAATCGGTGGGCGGAGGAGGGGACAAAATAGGTTACGAGGGCGGCCAGCAGGCCGCCTAGCAATAGGTAGTTGGCACGCGGGCCGCGCCATTGGGCCATTGCGTGCAGGCCAAGGTATGCGCCGTAGAACAGCCAGGTCACGACGGATGTCAGCACCATCGGGTCGCAGCCCCAGACGCCATGCAGACCTCCGATGAGCGCCTCCACTACGCCCGCGCCCAGGCCCACGGTCAGCAGCGGGAAGGCGAAGGCGACGAGTGTAAAGGCGAGTTGGTCCAGGCTGGCGAGGGGCGGCAGAAGCCCGAACAGGCCGCCCTTGACCCGGCGGCGCTTGAGCATCCGGTCTTGGGTCAGGTATAGGGCGGCACAGCCGAAGGCCAGCACGAGCAGGCCGAAGGCGAACAGGATCGCCAGCACGTGCAGGCTGACGAGCCGCGAGTTCAGCAGCGGCGCGGCCGAGGTGAGGGGCCGGGACTGATGTCCCAGAGCGCCGGCGAACAGGCAGAGGAAGGCGGCAGGCAGGGCGACCGCGCCTAGGGCGAACGGGCGGGGGCGGCGCAGCAGTTCCAGGCTCAGGTCCAGAACCAGATAGGCAAGGGCGATGGCCCAAGCCGAAGCGGAGAGGGTCTCGGCGGGTGTCGTAAACGGCGTCTGGTGCGTCTGGGCGCACTCCAGGCCGATGGCGACTGTGTGCAGAGTGACGGCCAGCAGGGCGGCGATGCGGCCGGACAGTGCGAGTGTGGGCTGACGCAGCAGCAGGTGTGCTCCGTAGGCGACGGAGGCCAGCAAGTACAGGACGGCGGCGGTGATGAGAAAGGCGGCTTCAGTCATTCGGCCCGCTCCTCGGCGGGGGTAGGGGCAGGAAGCAAGGAGGGTGCAGCAAGTGGTGCCCCCACCCCCTGTGCGGGGTCCTCTTCTTCCAGACCAAAGGCCTGCCGGATGGCGTCCAAAGTCGCTGCGCCGTCTTCAGACGCGGGCGCGGACTTAATGGTGACCGTGGCCGGGTGGGCGATCTTGTTAATCAAAGACTGCATGGACGCCTCGACGGCCCGCCACTCCTTGTCGGACAGGTCCGGCAGGCGGGTCCGCAGGCGGGATAACTCGGCCAGGCGGACGGCTTCCAGCTTCTGACGGACGGCGACGACGAGCGGGGCGACGTCCAGGGAACGCTCCCAGCGCAGGTACTCCGTGACCGACGCTTCGACGATCTCCCGTGCCCGTGCGACCTCGCCCGCCCGTGACTGACGCGCCCCGGCGACTAAATCCTGTAGGTGGTCAATGTTGTACAGGTAAACGTTTTGCAAGGCGTCTACGCTGGCCTCGACATCACGGGGCACGGCGATGTCAATCAGATAGAGAGGCCGGCCCCGGCGGGCACGCATAACGTCGTTCATTAAGGTCCGCGTGACGATAGGGTGGGGCGCGGCCGTAGAGCAGACGACGATGTCCGATGTGGTCAGCAGGTGGGGCAGATCGTCAAAGCGCCTGGCCTGCCCGCCGAACTGCGCGGCCAGGCTGACGGCCTTCTCGTAAGTCCGGTTCGTCACCAGCACGGCCGGGGCGCCCCGCGCCTGCAAGTGCCGGGCCGTCACCTCGCTCATCTTGCCCGCGCCCAACACCAGAACCGTGCGGCCGGACAGCGACTCGCCGAAGATCTGGGTCGCCAGTTCCACGGCGGCTGCGCCCACGGAGAACGTCCCCCGCGTGATGCCCGTTTCGGTCCGGGCCTTCTTGCCGGTCACCAGGGCCTCTTGAAAGAGCCTGTTTAGTCGTGTGCCCGCCGTGCGGGCGGACTGGGCGGCCTCTAGGGATGTCTTGACCTGGCGCTGAATGTCAGGCTCGCCCAGGATCATTGAGTCCAGGCCGGAGGCGACGGAGAACAGGTGGTTTGCGGCCGCGCCCGCTCGGTAGCAGTACAGGTGGCTGTCGAACTCGTGACGGCTCAGGCCATGCCGACCGGCCAGGAAGTCGGCCAGGGCGTCCTCCATCGGCCCGGCTTCGGGCGACGCGACAGCGTAGGCCTCCGTCCGGTTGCAGGTGGAGAGCAGGGCGCCCTCGCGGACGCCGGGCAGGTCATGCAAGGCGGCCAGGGCGAGGGGCAATTCACGGTCGCCTATGGCGAGTTTTTCGCGAACCTCGATGGGAGCGCTGTTGTGGTTTATACCGAGGACGAGGAGAGACATTCTCTGGCTCGGGCCTCCGCTTCTAAAGTGCTGCCCGCCCGCAGGAGGGCGTGGATTTGGTGATCGTCTAGGACGCGGCGGACCGCGCCTTTGCGGCCTGCCTCGTCGGGGTTCGTTTTGACAATTTCACGCATTCGTCCGATCAACGCAGTCAGTTCTCCCCACTCCGGGCCGAACTCGGCTTCCAGGCGCTCCCGAAGAACGGACGCCAGGGTGGGGCTGTTCCCCCCCGTCGAGACGGTCAGGGTCAGGTCGCCGCGCGTGATCTGCGTCGGCGAGACGAAGCTGCCTGTGTCGGGGGCGTCGGCGCACAGGACAAGCAGCCCCCGCTCATGGGCGTCGGCGGTCACCTGGGCATTGACTTCGCGCCGGTCCGTGCAGGCCATGACAAGAAACGCGCCGTCCAAGTGTTCCGACCCGTAAGCCACGCTTTGGAGTTCGATTTCGCATTTTTTGCCCATCGCTTGCAGAGCCGGCGTCGCCTCGGGCGACACCAGACGGATGTGTGCGCCTGATGCACGGAGCGGGCCGACCTTGCGCTCGGCCACACTGCCGCCGCCGACGACGACGCAGGTACGGCCCGCGAGGCTGAGTTGGATTGGGTACAGGCGCATGTGTGCCTCTATTATACCCGATGGGGCGTGGGTATGAGAGAGGCGGGGACAGGTGGCGAAGACCTCTTCGCCGCCTCCCGGATCATATTCCGTGACCAAAAGCCATCTTAGGCTTTGTTCGCCAGCGTGAAGACCTGGGCAGGCGTTACTGTGCCGGCGACCGGCTCAGCGTCGGAGACGCCGAATTGAATCCGTCTGTGGACCGACATCTCCGTCGGTGCGGTCTACGGGGCGATGAAGCGGCTTCCTTCGGAGGGACTATATCGGCGCGGCGAAGCAATGGGCACTCAGTCACTTTGAATACCGGCTTGTGGCGGAGGAGGCATATTTAGCCGATCTGCTGGCTGCCGCCGCCGACGTCGTTTCCGACGAGCGAAATCCCCCCCGCAAACTCAAGGCGCACTGGGCACCGTCGCTTGCGGTGATCTGCTCACACGCAGGGCGCTTGCATATGAACTTGAGCCATTAGAGCCAATAGAATAAGCTCCTTGGCTGAGTAGCCTGCGGCCGAGTCACCACTTCGCGGGGACAGGAGAGGAGCCAGATCGTTCTTCGCGTCCGTGCCATGTCGCGAAGGGCTTTAGCCCACTGGCTCAAGTTCAGAGGCGATTGCCTTGTGCTACACGCAGGGCGATTGCATCTAAATTTCTTGTTTGCCCAATAGCCCAAAACAAGTATCAGCAGCGTCAGAATAATCTATAAGATTCCTTGCTATTCAGAATGATGGGTAATAGTGTATTCCGCAGATAGTCTCAACAAGGCGCATTAGCCTACAGTCAAAATTTAGATGCAATCGCCCTGGTGCTACACGCGTGGCCCTTGCCATTTACGCCCGCTACGTGATATAGTAAAGGGCGTTATGAAGACGGACTCGAAGACGGAACGGATTTTAAGTGACGCCCTGGGCGGTGCCCTGAAGCGGGACGAGCCGATGGCACGGCACACGACTTTGAAGGTCGGCGGGCCGGCGCGGTGGTTCTGGGCGGCTTCGGACGTCGAGGCGCTGGCCTGTGTCCTGGACGTCTGCGCCCAGTGCGATATCCCGTACCTGTTTATCGGGCACGGCTCTAACTTGCTGATGAGCGACCGGGGATACGATGGCCTGGTCATCCAGAACCGCTGCAAGGGCTGCATTGTCGGCGAGGAGACGCGGGCGGAAAGCGGCGTCTCGTTCGGATCGCTATTCATGCAGACGGCGCGGGCCGGCTTCGCGGGCCTGGAATGGGCCATCGGCATCCCCGGTACGGTGGGTGGTGCTCTGGTGAGCAATGCGGGCGCGTACCGGGGCAACGTCGGGCCGCTGGTCCGCTCGGTGCGGGTCTTCGCGGACGGGCGGGACCAGATGGTGGGGCCGGAGTGGATGGAGTTCTCCTACCGGGACAGCCGCTTGCGCCGATCAGGTATCGGGCGGACGGTGATCCTGTCGTGCACGCTGGTCCTGCCGGAGCATGGTGATCCCGATGAGATCATGGCGCGGGCCAAAGAGTACCAGGCCCAGCGGCGGGCTAAACAGCCGTATGCGCCTTCGGCCGGCTCGTTCTTCAAGAACGTCGTGGACAAGTCGCTGGCCGAGAGCTTGCCCGGCCTGCCGGCCGGGATGAAGGCGGCGGGCGTGGTCCCGGCGGGCTTTCTGAGTGAGGCCTGCGGCTTGAAGGGCCTGAGCGTGGGTGGGGCACGGGTCTCCCAGGAGCACGCCAATTTCCTGATCAACGCAGGCGGCGCGACGGCCTCCGATCTGCGGACTGTGGCGTCCCAGGTCCGGGCGGCGGTCTGGGCGCGGTTTGGCGTCTCTCTGGAAGAGGAAGTTTTGTACGCAGGAGACTGGACGGAGTGGTCCGAGCCGCCGATAAACACATCATGAGTATTGGTCGCATAAAATATTATTTGGCCCAGCACGGCCGGGCCTTTGTCGGTGCGGCGTTCTGTGTACTGGCGCTGCTTGTGGCCGGGCTTTCGGGCGGGTTCGACCGTCGGGTGCGGAGCGCAGACGTGCTGACCGGCAAGTGGACCGGCAGTGTCGTCTGGAACGATGCTTCGGGCCGGGAGTATAACCGGACCATGCACCTGTCCATGTTCTTCGAGCCGGATGGCTCTGTCGGGACGGTGCTGACGCTGCCGTCCGGCACCCTGGGCGGGTCGGGGCGGTATGTGCTTAAAGACGGACGCTTGACGGTCCACTGTACCGGGCTGATGATCAATGGTGGGACTGTGCCCGAGACGGAGTTTTCCAAAGAAGCCTGGTTCCACGACACGGCGGTCTATGTCGTGTCGTCCGACGGGACCAACCTGACTCTTGCCAACCCCGTCACCGGCCGGCCCACGGCGGCCCCGGCTTATCCCCTGCTGCTCTCCGATAGGCCCCTCGTGTTGAGCCGTGTCGAGAAGGTAGTCCCTGCCATAGTGGAACCAGCTCCGAAGGAGTAGGTCCGATGGCGACTTCTGAGAATCTTCTTCAAATACCCGCACCAGCTTGACAAACGCCATTAACGTGTGCTATGATAACGGGCAGACACCGGGACAGGGGCGCACCCCCTGTTCATTTTTTTGCCTGTTCTCCCGCGTGAACGGCAGCGAAGGCTGACTCTTATGGCAGAAATCTACGACGATCCGAAGGCGGGCGGCCCGAAAAAGCCCGCGAAACTGGCGAAACCCGTCGCCCCGGCCGCAACTCCGGGTGGCCCGCCACCTAACCCGCGCCTAGCCGAAGCGCAGCGCCGCGCCCAATCCATGAGCAAGGGGGCGCAGATCAGCCCTGCCCAATTCTTTGAGGAGGCCTGGACGGAGTTGAAGAAGACGTCCTGGCCCAACCGGGACACGCTGATTAAGTCCACCACGGTCGTGCTAGCCCTGGTCGTTGCCGTCGCCGTCTGGGTCGGCGGCCTGGACGCTGTGCTGGGAGCCGTCACGACTCAACTGCACATCTTCAGCGCGGGGCGCTAACCACTATGATGAAGCACTGGTACGCGGTCCACACATATTCGGGCCACGAGAAGAAGGTCAAGACCAACATCGAGCGCCGGGCCGAAACGATGGGCCTCAAGACGAAGGTCTTCGACATCTTGGTGCCGACCGAAAAAGAGTCGCGCATCAAGCAGGGGAAGAAGACCGAGATTGATCGCAAGGTCTTTCCAGGCTATGTGTTCGTCGAGATGGTGCTGGACGACAACACCTGGTACCTGGTCAAGAGCACGACCGGCGTGATCGGATTCGTTGGTGACGCCAAGCCTACGATCGTCAAAGATTCCGAGATTCGCGAAATCCGCAAGGCTATCGAGGAGTCCGACACCAAGCCGTACATCCGGCCTAAGTGGGAAGTTGGTCAGGCCGTGCGCGTCAATTCCGGCCCCTTTGCGGATTTCACGGGTAGCATTC
>JAYTRQ010000021.1:0-2467 GCA_043746125.1 Armatimonadota bacterium
TGCCTGCCGTGGCCCGTGTCACGGCTGAGGCTTGCTGTAGTACCCCGTCCGCAGCGTGAATGTCACCCCCCGCATCCCAGACCAGGCACTCGTCTGCCGCACGCCGCAGGGAGGGGACAGGTACGACTTCGCCTCGGTTATCTGCCGCAACCAGTGCCGACAGTGGCCCGCCACCAGCCTTGACCGGAATGCCTGTGTTCTCCAGAGTGTCCGCCAGGTTGCCGATGCGGATGTCGTAACCGCGTCCCTGATTCGCTTTGAGCAGGCCAGGCCAGGCTGGGTCCACGTCCGTGCCCGGCCGAGGATGGACGCCCATCCGGCGGGCGTAGGCTTCTCCTACCGTTAGGTCCAGACCCGGCAGAGGCGTGTTTGGTTTTCTGAAGATGCCAACTCCTGAAACACTCGCGGCGCGTGAGCCGGCACCAAGTGTCAGGGTGGAGCTTTCTTGTGTCTCACGGTTCCGGTCGTTGGGAAGACGGGCGGTGCGGGTATTCATCATGGCTAGCGCCCCGGTCGCCAGGAGGCGGTGCAGACAGGGCGCGTCTGCGCTGCGCCAATCACGAAGGCCAGTGCCGGGCAGGAGGATGACGATGAGCGGGCCGGTGTGAGCCGAGGATGGGGTGGGGAGGCAGAACAGGGCGACAAGGATCAGAAGCGCCCTCATGGTCGGGCCAGGGCCGCGTCAAGGGCCTGACGCACAGTATCCACCCCAATCACGTGCAGGCCGACCGAGCCGCGCAGGTTCGCTTTATTGCGGGCGCTGACGATGGCCTGGCCGAAGCCCATGCGGGCGGCTTCCCGGAGCCGCTGCTCTACATGCCCGACGGCCCGGACCTCCCCGCCCAGCCCAACCTCCCCGGCGAAGATGATGGAGGCATCTACAGGGCGCTCCTGGAAGTTCGAGGCGGTGGCGACTGCGATGGCAAGGTCGGCGGCCGGCTCGTCCACGCGCACGCCTCCAGCGACGTTTACGAACACGTCCTGGTTGGCAAGCCCGATACCGACGCGTTTCTCCAAAACCGCGAGAATGAGATTCACCCGGTTCGTGTCTACGCCGGACACCGTTCGGCGTGGGTTCGTCAGGTAGGAGGGTGCGACGAGAGCTTGGACTTCGATCAGCAGGGGCCGAGTCCCTTCCACGGTTGCCAGGATGGCGGACCCGGCGGACTGTGTCCTTTCGGCCAGAAGCATCTCGGATGGGTTCGGGACTTCAACCAGACCCTCCTCGTGCATCTCGAAGAGTCCGATTTCATCGGTAGAGCCGAAGCGATTTTTGACGGCACGCAAAATACGGTAGGTGTAGTGCCGGTCGCCTTCAAACGTCAGCACCGTGTCCACCATGTGCTCCAAGACGCGCGGACCGGCGAGTGTGCCTTCTTTCGTCACGTGACCGACCAGGAAGATGGGAACTCCGCATCCCTTGGCGATCAGCGCAAGCTGGGCCGTAGCGGCGCGGACTTGGGAGACGCTCCCCGGTGCAGACTCGATCTCTGGGTGCTGCATGGTCTGGATGCTGTCAATAATGACAAAAGCCGGCTGCTCCGACTGAATGGTGGACGTGATCAGTGTCACGTCGGTCTCATTATAGAGGAGAAGATCACCGTCCGTCACGCCCAGCCGCTCCGCCCGGAGTTTGATCTGGGTGGCAGACTCCTCACCGGAAACATAAAGTGTTTTTCCGCCCCCGGCGGCGAGTTTACCCGCGACTTGACTGAGCAGGGTGCTTTTGCCCACGCCTGGTTCGCCGCCGATGAGCGTCAATGCTCCACGGACAATGCCACCGCCCAAGACCCGGTCAAACTCGGCGATGCCAGAGTGCATCCGGCCCTCTTCGGCGGGAGAGGGGACGTCGGCAAGCCGCTGAGGCCGACCATGCCCAATGAAGGAGGTCGCCAGGGCTGGACGCCCGCCAAGCGCTTTGGGCGTTGTGGCCGTGACCGTCTCTTCCAGCGTCCCCCATTCGGAGCAAGCGGGGCATTTCCCCAGCCACTTGGGGCTTTCAGAGCCGCACTGCCGACAAATAAATCGCGTCTGTGCTTTCGCCATACCATTGATTGTACCTGATTTGACAGGGGCGGTTCTTTCTGCTAGAATCTACCAGGTGCGCCCTTGAAATCGGCGCACATAGGAGGAGCAAACCCCATGCCTACGGTGCCGGAAACTTTGAGCGCCCTTTACGCCGTCCAGCAGGTTGATAGTCTGATCCAGAGGGCGAAGCGCACACAAGCGGCCTTAGATAACGGCAAAGACGCGACCGCTCAATCGGAAGCAGCACAGGCGCTGTCGCAGCAGAAGCGGACCACATTGAATAAGGCGGCGGGTGAGCTGAAAGATAGTGAGCTGAAGCTATCAACGGTTGAGACGAAACGAAAGAACTATCAGCAGAAGCTCTACCAGGGGACGGTCACGAACCCTAAAGAGCTGTCCAACATAGAGCGGGAGATCGAGGCTCTGGGCCGGCAGCAAT
>JAYTRQ010000022.1:0-2466 GCA_043746125.1 Armatimonadota bacterium
GGGGCGAGGACGATGGCATTGACCTTCTGGGTGACGAAGGTCTCAACGATGGTGACCTGCCCATTGCGGTCGTCTTCGCGCTCGGTGCCTTTCCACAGGACGTCAATGTTGGTCCCCTTGGCTTTCAACTCCTGCTGAGCCTTGAGCGCCCCAGCGTGGATGGACTTCCAATACTCGTGCGAGGTGCCCTTGGGAATGACAGCGATCTCCAGCGTGCCCGGGCTTCCTCCGATGGCCGGGGTTACTGCGGGCGCCCCGCCCCCCATCGTCCCCGTGCCCCCGCCGGACCCACCCCCGTGGCCGCAGCCCGTCAGGACGGCGGCCAGTCCCAGCAGGGCGGCTGCCGCCAGTCCGTTCTTGTGAATGCTCATCTTGTTGCTCTGCATCTTGTTGCTCTGCATTGTCGCGTGTCTCCTTTGGTTCGCTTCAAGTTCCGTAAGGCCCCCTCCTCCAATAATGGGGAGGTTGATCCTCTGGCTGTCGGATCCTATCCCTGGCCCGTTCACGTTCGTTCCGGGCCTGTCCCTTCCCTCGGAGGGAAGGGCTTTGGAGGGGAGGGAAGGGCTTTGGATAAAGAGGGACCCTCCGGGGCGCCAGTGCTTAGGGTAGCGAGCCTTAGCGAGCTGGGAGAGAACCTTTCGTGTCTCACCCCGCCAGGGCGAGCCGCCCGACCGACTCGGACGTCGCCTCTGCCCGGTCTAGTTCGCCCGCCACGCGGCCGTCGCGGATTACGATGATCCGGTCCGCCATACCCAGCACTTCGGGCAGCTCGGAAGAGATCATCAGAATCGCCACGCCCTGACGCGCCAGCTCGTTCATAATTCCATAGATTTCACGTTTCGCGCCCACGTCAATGCCGCGCGTCGGCTCATCTAAAATCAACAGCTTGAGCGGCGTCTGGAGCCACTTCGCCAGAACGACCTTCTGCTGATTGCCGCCCGAAAGGTTACCGACTCGCTGCTCGACCGAAGGCGTCCGCACCCGCAGGCGCTCCACGCTGGCCTGCGCCGCCGCCCGCTCCGCCGTGCGCCGGACGAAGCCCACGCGCGCGAACGTTCGAAGCGACGCCAGGCTGACGTTTTCCCGGACCGTCATCGGCAGGACGACGCCCTGCTCCTTGCGGTCTTCGGTGACGAACCCAATCCCCACCCGGATGGCCGCACCAGGCGAGCGGGCCGAGAACGAGCGGCCGTCCACGAGAATCTGCCCGGACGTCCGCAGATCTGCCCCGAACAGGCAGCGGGCGATCTCCGTCCGCCCCGCTCCGACCAGACCGGCCAGGGCCACGACCTCGCCAGCATGGACGCTAAAGTTGATGTCCTCTAAGACGCCCCGCCGGGTCAACCCTCGTACTTCCAGGATAGGCCTGCCGACTGGCGCGTGTTCCTTAGGATAGGTCTCGTCCAGGTCCCGCCCGACCATCAGGCGCAAGACTTCGTCCCGGCTGATCTCGCTGACCGTGCCCGTGCCGACCGCCCGACCGTCGCGCAGGACGGTCACGGCGTCGGCGATCTGAAACACCTCGTCCATGCGGTGCGAGATATAGACGATGCCGATACCCTGCGCCTTCAACCGCCCGATCAACCGCCACAGGTTTTCCAATTCATGGTCGGTCAGCGTCGCCGAGGGCTCATCCATCGCGATGATACGGGACCTGCGGCTGGTCGCCTTAGCGATCTCCACCATCTGCCGCTGGGCGACGGAGAGCGCCCCGACCATCGTGCGAACGTCCAGGCGCATCCCCAGGTCATCCATCAAGGCCTGTGCGTCGCGACGTATCTTCGCGCCGTCCACAAACCCCGGCAGTCTGCGCGGGAAGCGGCCCAGAAACACGTTCTCTGCGACCGACAGGTGAGGGATAAGGTTCAGTTCCTGGTAGATGATGCTGATGCCCAGGTCAATCGCCTGCTGCGGCGAGTGGACCGTGATCGGCCTGCCGTCCAGCCGAATTTCGCCCGCATCGGCGGGGAACGCCCCGGCCAGGATCTTCATCAGCGTGGATTTACCCGCGCCGTTCTCGCCCATCAGCGCGTGGACCTGTCCGGGCAGGACCGTGAGCGAGACGTCGTCCAGAACGCGGACCGGCGGGAAGGACTTACGGATGCCGAGCATCTCCAAAACGGGCGCGATTCCGGGCGTAGGCATGGTGGGCATAGGGGATTCGGGCATGAGTATGGACTGGGAACGGCCTCAAATCGGCCTTTGCGAATGGTCTTTGTGGGGTTAATACGACGCAAGGCACGGCTTTTCCTGCCGAGGTTTAGGGGAGAACAGAATATCGCCTCCCCACCCCAATTCAGGGGGAAGCTGATCCTCTGGCTGTCGGATCCTATCCCTGGTCCGTTCGGATCCTATCCCTGTCCCGTTCACATTCGTTCCGGGTCTGTCCCTTCCCTCGGAGGGAAGGGCTTCGGACTAGGACAATGGGCAGGACCAGCAGCCCCAGCTGGCCGACGCGCGGCCCCG
>JAYTRQ010000023.1:0-2454 GCA_043746125.1 Armatimonadota bacterium
GAGATGAACAGGACGGACCCGTACTCCCCCAGGGCGCGGGCGAAGGCCAGGGTGAAGCCAGTCAGGACGGCGGGCAGCAGGGTGGGGAGCAGGACGCGCACGAATATCTGGCTGCGTGACGCCCCTAGGCTGGCCGCCGCCTCCTCGACGTCGGCTTCCAGGTCCTGCAAGACCGGCTGGACCGTGCGGACGACGAACGGCAGGCCGATGAACACCAGGGCCACCAGAATGCCCAGTGGCGTGTACGAAACGTGAATCCCGTGGGGGGCCAACCGACGCCCGATCCAGCCGCTATCGGCGTAGACGGCGCTGAGGCAGATGCCCGCCACGGCCGTCGGCAGGGCGAACGGCAGATCCACCAGGCCGTCCACGAGCCGGCGGCCGGGGAACGGGTAGCGCACTAGTGTCCAGGCGACGAGCAGGCCGAACACGGCGTTGATCGTCGCCGCCAGGGCGGATGCGCCGAAACTGAGTTTGAACGCGGCAATCGTGCGAGGGTCGGAGACGGTCTGCCAGAACAGCGAGCGGCCCATACCCGCAACGTTAAAGAAGACCGTAGAGAGCGGGATCAGCACGAGCAGGCACAAGTAAAAGACAGTGTACCCGAGCGACAGGCCGAAGCCGGGGAGGATGCGACGGGCCTGGTTCGTTTGCGGTTGTGCGACGGTAATGGCCATAAGACGTTACTTTTTGGCTGAAATCTGGTCAAACAGGCCGCCGTCGGCGAAATGCGTCTTCTGCGCCGCCGCGACCCCTCCAAAGGTTTTGTCTACAGTGAACAACTTGATGGCCGGGAACTGAGTGGCGTACTTCTTGGCGACGGCGTCCAGTCGCGGGCGGTAGAAGTGCTTGGCGGCGAGCTCTTGCCCTCCAGGAGAGTACAGATAGTTTAAGTAGGCCTCAGCGACGGAGCGTGTGCCGTGGGCATCCACGTTCTTGTCTACGACGGCCACGGGCGGCTCGGCGAGGACGCTGACGGAGGGGTAGACGATGTCGTACTGGCCTTTGCCGATCTTTGTGGTGACGAGATTAGCCTCATTCTCCCAGGCCAGTAGGACGTCCCCGACGTGGTGCTGAGTGAAGGTGACGGTGCTGCCGCGTGCGCCTGCGTCTAGGATCGGGACGTTCTTGTACAACTGCGTGACGTAGGCTTTTGCCGTGTCCGCGCTGCCGCCAGGCTCCTGGAGTGCGTAACCGTAGGCGGCGAGATAGCTCCAGCGTCCGCCGCTGGACGACTTCGGGCTGGGCGTGATGACCGCGATGCCCGGCTTGATCAAGTCCGACCAGTCTTTGATGCCCTTCGGGTTGCCCTTACGCACTAGGAACACGACCGTAGACGTGTAGGGGGAGCTGTTGTTCGGCAGCCGCTTCTGCCAGTCTGCATGGACCAGCCCGGACTTTGCGAGGGCGTCAATGTCAGAGGCAATGCCCAGCGTGACGACGTCCGCCCCCAGCCCATTTTGAACCGCCTGAGCCTGTTTGCCCGAACCGCCATGCGACTGATTGATTGTGATGGCTTGTCCGCTTTTCCCCTGCCAGTAGGTAGCAAATGCTGTGTTGTAGTCCTGGTAGAACTCGCGGGTTGGGTCGTAGGACACGTTTAGGAGCGTGGCGTTGCCCGAAGCAGCCGGAGACGTGCTAGTTTTTGGCGAATGGGCGCAGCCGGCCAGGGCCAGCAGGGTGGCTGCGCCGGCGAGGACAACCGCGCGGCGGGTGTAAATCAGTGTCATGCGCCCATAATACCTCATAAAACTCTTATTTGCAATAAACAAACTAGACAATCTAAAACAAAATCTTTTGCTTTCTCTTTGAACCCTTTGCCGGTGGACTGGAACAAAGTAGAAGAGGGCGAACACCAAGGTGGGAACGTTGGCAAGCGGCAGGCGGCTGGCACAACAGATTGCGGAGGGCAACGCGGGCGCGTTCACGGAGTACGTGGACACGTTTGGCCCGCGCCTGCACCGCCTCGTCCGCCGGTACACCGCCTCGGAAGCAGACGCCGAGGACTTGATGCAGGAGATCTTTTTGGACCTGTACCGGAGCATGGCGAACTTTCGGGGTGAGGCAACGCTTGCGACCTGGACGTACCGCGTGGCTTTGAACCACTGCTTGAAGCACGTCCACCGTGCCCGGCCCGCCACTGTCCCTTACGACGACGCCAGAGCGGAGCGGGAGGCGGAGGAGCGAGGCCCAGCACACCGGGCGGCTCAAGGGGAACTGTCGGACCACGTTCATCAGGCGCTGGACGGCCTGTCACCGGATCACCGGGACGTCGTCATCCTGCACGAGCTTCAAGATTTGACCTACCGCGAATGTGCCGACATTCTGCAAGTGCCGGTCGGTACGGTCAAGTCCCGACTGTCTCACGCCTGCCGCCGCCTGCGCGAGAGATTGAGCGGCTATGTGCTGTCCGACTCGCTGCCGGAGGCGCGGCCATGAGCGACATTCAAGACG
>JAYTRQ010000024.1:0-2454 GCA_043746125.1 Armatimonadota bacterium
GAGCGAGACCGCTGCCGAGGCCGGCCGCCTGCTCGCCCGAATGCTGCGCGGGGAGCCGATTGAACCGCGTCAGGTCTTCCTGCCGCCGATTCTGGAGGAACGCGGCAGCACCGGCCCGGCCCGGCGTTAAGCGAGAAGACGGCCACGGGGGTTGCCCCACGGGTCCCAATTGACTTCCCCATTACGGGGTCCTGGGGGGCTACGCCCGTTTCGCCTGGCCTTTGCCAGCGACCATCGTCTTGCCGCCCGTCTTCATCTTACGTTTTGGGGCGGGCGCCTTGCCGTCGTCATAAATGACCAGGCGGGCACCTTCCAGACGGGCGGGGTTGATGTCCGCCGCTTCGCGGCGCGGGACCGCGACGGTGTCCGGGTTGCCGTCGCTGACGTACTCCGGAATGCGGCCGTTGGACAGCTGCTTAATGGCCCGCTCCACCCAGCCCGGCCCGGCCCCGATGCGGGCGATGCGGTTCGAGTCGAACTTCTTGTCCGCCCACGACCGGCTCGGGCCGCCCCAGGCCATCAGGATACAGCGGTTGTGGTAGGCGATCTGCCCCAGCCGCCCCGAGCGGAGGACGTTCCAGAGGGCGTGGTTCTTCGGATAGGAGCCGCCCGGCACGGCCATCGTATCCATTGTTGCGGCCGGCACACGCTCTTTCACGTACTTGTCGCACTCGGCCATCTCCCAGCACAGCTCGGACGCGGACAGGTGAGTCATTGAGCGATGCGTAACCGAGTGGTTGGCGATTTCAAAGCCGTCGGCGACCAGAGCGCGCAGCTTCTTAGTCTCCTGGCCACGCTGCCAGAAGGGAACGGGATTCCAGGCGGACTGAGGCAGAACGTAGAATGTTGCCCTCAGTGGCCAGTCCGGGTGCGTCTGGTGGAAGGCGTGCAGGATGCCCACCGCGCAGTTCGGGTCAATCGTGCTGTCCTTGAGGTAGTGGAACTGCGTCCCCCGCGCGTCATCAAACGTCAGCACGACGGGCGTTTTGCCCGCAGGCACGCTGACATGCGACGTCAGCACGTCTCGCATGTTGACTGGGTACCAATGGGCGGCGTACATCAGAGCGAGGTGCTTTCGGAACGTCGCGGGGGCGATGTTCAGGCCCTCTTTGTCGTAGAGCATTCCTCGGAAGGGCGGCCCGCCGATGGCGTGGTACATCAGGATGGGGATACGCCCGGACTCGTCGGCATGAATCGAGGCTAGTCGGGCGGCCGTTAGCGGGGGGTGCAAAGCGCGAGTCGCGGCGGGCAGGTTGAGCGCGGACGCGGGGCCGGCCTGCACCGTTTGCGTCTGTGCGGCAGGGCCCTGGCTGGCGCAGCCCGCCACGACCAGGGCGGCGACTGCGATGAGGGCGGGACGAATGAATTTCAAGCACATACCTCCGTTGATAATGTGCTATTGTACCACAAGAAATCAGGACGTGTAAATCGTCCAAATCGGCTACAATAGTAGGAGTAAGCTATGACACAGCAAATCGCCCTCATCACGGGGGCAAACAAAGGCATCGGCAAGGAAATCGCAAGGCAGCTCGGGGCGTTAGGCATGACAGTGCTTGTTGGCGCCCGTGACGAGGGGCGAGGCGGCGAGGCGGCGACCGAACTGAAGCAGCAGGGACTGGACGCCCACGCCATCCAGATTGACGTTACTGACGCAGCGAGTATCGGTGAGGCCGCGCATCGGATCGAGGCCGAGTTCGGACGACTGGACATACTCGTTAACAACGCGGGCATCACCCTGGACGGCGACAGCCCGGCAAGCACTTTGGACTTGGACGCGCTCCGCCGGACCTATGAGACTAACGTCTTCGGCGTTTTCGCCGTCACTCAGGCGATGCTGCCCCTGCTGAAGAAATCCGAGGCGGGCCGCATCGTCAATCTGTCCAGCGGCCTTGGCTCACTTACCCAGAACAGTGACCCGACGTGGGAGTTCGCGGACGTCAAGCCTCTGGCCTACAACTCGTCCAAGGCTGCCTTGAACATGATGACCGTGATCTTCGCCGCCGAACTCAAAGACACGCCGATCAAAGTGAACGCCGCCTGCCCCGGCGCGGTGAAGACGGACATGAACCCCAACGCCACTCGCACCGTAGAGCAGGGTGCTGCCGTCCCCGTGCGCCTGGCGACACTCCCCGCCGACGGCCCAACGGGCGGCTACTTTAACGGGGCTGGGACCACCGCTTGGTGAGTCCGGTCACGCCCCCGCTGCGCCCCCTCCTGCTCTGCCTATCCCTGCTCCTGCCGATCCCTGGCTTCGCTCAGACGGCCTACGCGCCGCCTGCCACCGCCCGCGAACGGGTCGCGCTGGACGGCAGCTGGCGCTTCGCCTCGCACTCGAAGGCCACCGGAGAGGAAAAGCCGGACTTTGACGACCGCGCGTGGACCCCTGTCACCCTGCCGCACACCTGGAACTCTAAGACAGACGCGCAGACACACAAAGCCGCCTGGTATCGGACC
>JAYTRQ010000025.1:0-2453 GCA_043746125.1 Armatimonadota bacterium
ATTGAAATGCCTGTCTCGGAAGCCTGCGGCTGACCGTCCAGGGGACGGAAGAATAGACCCGCTTTTTAATCCCCCGTCCCCTGGACGGTCGGCGAAGCCTGTTAGACGGGTACAAGCGGCAGAGGGGCATCGACCGGATCTGATGCGCGTCAAAATTCTGGCTAGCTGAGGACGTGCGCCGGTGGGCGGAGCAGGCGCTGCGGTAGGGCCAGTCGCAAACTCTGCCGGACCGACACGAGCCACCCCCGCCCATTCCGCTGAGGCCGGAATGAACTTTCGACAACCGCAGGGCAAGCCCTCTCCTTCCCTTACCTTCTTGCCGACAATGAGGCTTACAACGGTATTCCACCGTATTGTTCCCAGTACCAACGTTCTCAGGATCGTCGTAACAGGAGGTTTCCCAATGCCACTGCGCCGCTTCGCCGCCTACTTCGTGGGCATTTCCGTCTGCTCCACCCTTGTCTTCGCGTCCGCCGCCGCCAGCCATCCGGCCGTGCAGGAGGCTGACGCGCCGCCCCTCGTCAAGCACGCCATGCCCACCGTATTGCCCGCCCATTCGGCCCAGAAGACCCTGCTCGTGGCGACCGCTGAATGACCCAAACCCGTCGCCGCGTGAAACAAACCTCGCTTTTCGGTGTCTGACAGGGTATAATTGGAAGCCGCGAGGCTTCCGGCCCTGGAAGACCCGCGGCGCGAGGTTTGCTTATGCCCCCCGACGGATGGTTCCGACGTAAATCCAAGTTCGCCCCCATGCCCGCCGCGCACACCGCCGCTCAGGTGCCCGACGGCGTCGCCACCAAGTGCGCCCGGTGCGGCGAGATTCTGTTCACCAAAGACTTCGAAAAGAACCTGAAGGTTTGTCCCTCGTGCGGCTTCCACCATAAGCTGACGGCGGAAGAGCGAATCGCCTACACCGTGGATGAAGGCTCGTGGCGCGAAATGTCGGCCGGCCTGCGCTCCACCGACCCGCTCGGCTTCAGCGAGTACCCGGCCAAGCTGGACAAGAGCGTCAAAGCTACCGGCCTCTCCGACGGTATGGTCATCGGCATGGCGGCGATCCAGGGCGTCCCGCTCGTGCTGGGCGTCACTGACTTTCGATTCATGGGCGGCTCGATGGGGTCTGTCGCGGGTGAAAAGGTCGTCCGGGCGATGGAACAGGGCGTCGAGCGCGGCCTGCCCGTTGTGCTGTTCACCGCGTCCGGTGGGGCGCGGATGCAGGAGGGCTTGCTGTCGCTGATGCAGATGGCGAAGACGTCCGCCGCCGCCGCCCGCCTGGCCCAGTCCTGTCTTCCCTACGTCGTCGTGATGACCGACGCCACGATGGCGGGCGTCCTGGCCTCCTACGCCTCTTTGGGTGACGTCCATCTGGCCGAGCCGGGCGCGACCGTCGGCTTTGCTGGGGCGCGGGTCGTCGCGCAGGCCGGGGTGCAGAAACTGCCTGAAGACTACCAAACGGCCGAGTGGCAGCTTGCCCACGGCCACGTGGACTCCGTTGTGCCTCGCAAGGACCTGCCCCAAACCCTGGCGACCCTGCTGTCGCTGCTCGGACGTCCCAAACACGCCGACGCCGCCCCCACCTACTGGAACGGCGCCAACCGGACTTTAGTGCTTTCGGGCGCCGGCGAGGAAGAGCGGAGCGCTGCTCTTGGCTAGTCTGAACGTCCTTGATTTCGAGAAGTCCATCGCGGAACTGGACGAGAACCTGTCCAAACTGCGGCAGATCGTCGCGGACCGCGCGAATCCCCAAAACACGCCGGATCTGCCCTCGCAGATCGAGGATCTGGAGGAGCATCGGACGGCCCTCATCTCCGGCCTCTTCTCGCACCTGACGCCCTGGGACAAAGTGCTTCTGGCCCGCCACGTCAAGCGCCCCTACACACTGGACTATGTGGCCGCGATCTGTGACGACTGGACCGAGCTGCACGGTGACCGCTTGGGCGCGGACGACGGCGCGATCGTCGCCGGCCTGGCCCGGATTGATGGCCTGCCCGTCGCCGTTATCGGCCACCAGAAGGGGCGGGACCTGAAGCAGCGCCAGCAGCGCAACTTCGGCTCGGCCCGGCCCGAAGGCTTCCGCAAGGCCGGACGCATCATGCAGATGGCCGCCAAGTTCGGCCTGCCCGTCATTACTCTGGTGGACACGGCCGCCGCTTCTGCCGACGTCGCCGCCGACGAGCGCGGTATTTCCGAGGCCATCGCCCGCTCCATGTTTGAGATGGCGACCCTTCCTGTGCCCATCGTCTCTGTCATCATCGGTGAGGGCGGCAGCGGCGGGGCTTTGGGCATCGCTGTCGCCGACCGGGTGCTGATGCTGGAACACGCTGTCTACTCTGTCATTCCGCCCGAAGGCTGCGCGGCCATCCTGTGGCGCGACCCGGAGCTCAAGGCTGAGGCCGCTGCCGCCCTCAACCTCACCGCCCAGCGTGCCCTGGAGCTTGGCATCATAGACGCCA
>JAYTRQ010000026.1:0-2451 GCA_043746125.1 Armatimonadota bacterium
AAGCAGGCCCTGGATTACGGGGTCGGACCGGGCGGCGACCGGGTCGTCTTCTCGGGCGTCTCCACGGACACGCGGACCTTGCAGCCCGGTGACCTGTTCGTCGCCCTGCGGAACCGGGAAGTGGACGGCCACCAGTTCATCCCCCAGGCCCTGCGGGCGGGTGCGGCGGGCCTGGTTGTTTCGGTACCAGTCGTGGCCTCTTTGGACACGCCGGTTCTGCGCGTCCCCGATACGGAAGTCGCGTACGGCCTGCTGGCCCGCTTCTGGCGGGATAAGTTCGACATCCCCGTGATTGGCGTCACGGGCAGCGTGGGCAAGACAACCGTGAAAGAGATGCTGGCCGCTGTCCTGTCCCCGCTGGGGTTGATACTGAAGACGCCCGCCAGCCAGAACAACGAGACCGGCGTCCCCAAAACGCTCTTGGAGCTGACGCCCGAGCACAAGGCCGCCGTCATCGAGATGGGGATGCGCGGGGCGGGCCAGATCGCCTACCTATGCGGCATCGCCTGGCCGACCGTGGGCGTCCTGACGGTCATCGCGGACAATCATTTGGAACTGCTTGGCTCACGGGATGCCATCGCGGATGCCAAGGGAGAACTTCTGGAGAGCCTGCCCGCCGAGGGGTTGGCCGTACTGAATGCGGATGACCCCTATCTCGCCCGCCTGCGGGCGAAGACTGGGGCGCGGGTGGTGACGTATTCGGGGGGTGGGGCGGACTGCATCGCACGCACCGAAACTGGCTGGCGGTTCATCGTGCGCGGCGTGCCCATTCAGATTAACGTCCTGTCGCGTCACAACGTCGGCAACGCCCTCGCCGCTCTGGCCGTCGCCGACATCCTAGGGGTGAGGCTGGAAGACGCGGCTCAAGCCTTAGAGACTTACGCCGCCCCGCCGATGCGGATGCAGGTGGTCAAGACACCGCTTGGCGTCACGATCCTGAACGATGCCTACAACGCCGCGCCTGCTTCCGTGGCAAGCGCCCTGGAAACGCTGGCTTCCTATGAGGGGGGCCGCAAGATCGCATTCTTGGGCGACATGCGCGAACTCGGCGAACGGGCCGAAGCAGCACACCGGGAGCTAGGAGCGGCTACGGGCGGCCTGGACGCACTGTATACGGTCGGCGGACTGGCCGCGCAGATACCGGGCGCGGCCCAGCGTTTCGCCGACAGCGATCAGGCCGCCCGGTTCGCCCGTGAGGCCTTCGTGCCCTGGCCCGGCGACGTCATCTTGGTCAAAGGCTCGCGGGCGATGGCGATGGAGCGGATCGTTGAGGCGCTGACGGCGGAGGCTGGGCCATCCTGATGCCAGCCCAAGCAACGTATCTGTTCGGCTTCCAACTGGCCCTGCTGCCGCTGGCTTTGGGCGGGTTTCTGCTGGCCTTCTTCGCCGTGCTGGCCCTAGGACCGAAGACCATTGACTCCCTGCGGGTCTTGAAGTTCGGCCAGAACGTCAACGAGGACGCGCCGGACCGGCACAAGCAGAAGCAGGGGACGCCGACCATGGGCGGCGTCCTGCTCGTGGCCGCCCTGCTGCTGGCGCTCGTCGTCGGCGCTCTGACCTCCCCGGCCCTGCGCCCGCTCGACCCGCAGCTCCTGGCCGTCGTTCTCGTCTTCGCCGCCCACGCGGGTCTGGGCTTTCTGGACGACTTCCTGAAGGCCCGGCGGGGCAAGTCACTAGGCCTCAAGGCACGTCAGAAGCTGGCCGGGCAGATTTTAATCGCTCTGACGTTCGTAATCTGGCTCTACCTGACGGCCCAACCGAACTTCACGACGCAGGTGTGGTTCTGGCGCGACCAGCACTTGGACTTTGGCTACTTTTATTACCCGCTTGTCTTCGTTCTGATGATCGGCCTGTCCAACGCCGCCAACCTGACGGACGGATTGGATGGCCTGGCGGGGGGCCTGGCGATCTTCACGCTGCTGGGCCTGTCGCTGACAGTGCATCCGAACCACCCTCAACTCCCACTGTTCGGGTTCACGCTGGCCGGCGCGTGTCTTGGCTTCTTGTGGTACAACGCCCACCCGGCCAAAGTGTTCATGGGCGACACCGGCTCACTCGCGCTCGGCTCTTCGTTCGCGGCCCTGGGCATCATCGGCAAACAAGAAGTGTTGATGCTAGTCTTCTGTGCCGTCTTTCTGATGGAGATGTTCAGCGTTATGATTCAGGTCGGCGTCGTCCGCGCGACGGGCGGCAAGGCGAAGGGCCGCCGCGTGTTCAAAATGACGCCGATCCATCACCACTTCGAGCTGTCGGGGTGGGCCGAGACGCAGGTGGTCGCCCGCTTCTGGATCTTCGGCCTTCTGGCCTTAATCTTGGGTCTGCTGCTCGCGCCCGCGCTTTCGGGGTGGATGTGAGATCCTCTTCCAGTCGCGTTCACGTTGGTTCGGATCCTATCCCGGCCCCGTTCACGTTCGTTCCGGGTCTGTCCCTTCCCTCGGAGGGAAGGGCTTC
>JAYTRQ010000027.1:0-7701 GCA_043746125.1 Armatimonadota bacterium
CCACCTGTTCTCTGGTCGTCCTGGACAAACGTAACCGGCCGCTGACCGTCTCGGACGGCGGCGAGAACGAGCGTAACGTTATCGTCTGGATGGATCACCGGGCGCTGGAAGAGACCGAGCGCATCAACGCGGGCGGCTACGACGTCCTGCGCTACGTCGGCGGCAAGCTGTCACCGGAGATGGAGACGCCCAAGCTGCTCTGGCTCAAGGCGCACCTGCCGCAGACCTGGCAGAACGCGGGCAAGTTCTTGGATCTGGCCGACTTCCTGACCTATCAGAGCACAGGTAAAGACGTCCGCTCCCTCTGTACCAACGTCTGCAAGTGGACGTATTTGGGCAAGGAAGGCCGGTGGGATGGGGACTACTTGAATGCCATCGGCCTGGGCGATCTGCTGGACGGCGGGCGCGTCGGCGAAGACATTCGGCCCATGGGCGAGGCCATCGGCCCGCTGACGCCTGAGGCCGCCAAGCATCTGGGACTGACGACGAACACGACGGTCGGCGTCGGCATCATTGACGCCCACGCGGGCGGGTTGGGTGTTTTAGGGGCGCACACGGGCGAGTGGGAGAACGCGTTGGCCCTGATCGGCGGCACGTCCTCGTGTCACATGGCGGTTTCACAAGAACCTCGCTTCATCCCCGGCGTCTGGGGACCCTACTGGAGCGCGATGGTGCCCGGCCTATGGCTGACCGAGGGCGGGCAGTCGGCGACCGGGGCACTGATTGATTACACTCTGGAAAATCACGCTGCCGCCCCCGCCTTGCGTCAGGCCGCCGAGGCCCAGGGCCGCACCGTGTACGAAGTGATCAACGACGAGGTCGCGCGTTTGGCGAGTGGGGCTGACCTGCCCCACCCTGCCCTGCTGACGCGCGACCTGCACGTCTTCGACGGACATCTCGGCAACCGCTCACCCCTGGCCGATCCCCGCGCCCGTGGCCTGGTAGACGGACTCGGCTTGGACACGTCGCTTTCGTCCCTCGCCCTGCTTTATCTGGCGGCGCTGCAAAGCATCGCCTACGGTACGCGGGCTATCCTAGACGCCTTGAACGGTCACGGCTACAAAATCTCCCGCATCTACGCCGTCGGGGGCGGAACGAAAAACCCGCTCTGGCTTCAGGAACACGCGGACATCACGGGTGCGACGATCTATCTGCCCGAAGAGCCGGAGGCCGTACTGCTCGGCGCGGCGATCTTGGGCGCGGTCGCGAGTGGTTCTCACGAAGACATTCCAGCGGCCATGCACGCCATGTGCCGGTCTGCCTCGGTGATTGAGCCGAACTCGGACACAGCCGCGTACCATGCGGCTAAGTTCGGCGTCTATCAGGAGTTGTACGACCAGCAGAAAGCGCGACGAGAGCGGATGCGAGATGTCTAAAGTTCAAGCGTCCAACTACAAGCCATTATGAAACATTGTGGCTGATGCCCGTTTCAGCATGAAAGTCTGGAGACGCATCATACGGGTGCAGCCAACTCACGTAGACGGCTCGCTTTATCCTCTGTATTTGTTCGGGTGTCGGCGAGTAACCAAGAGCCTGCCAAACACCAATGGCCGCTGCGGCCCCGACGACGGTTGGGTTTGTTTCGGTCGTCAGACCTTGGATGCGGCTCACTATGACCGCAACTGTTTCTAGCCCAGCAACTTCCAGAGCGTACGTGGCTCCGATCACGGCACCCTGCTTCCAGCCGCTGTAGCCCTCGGCAGGGACATCCTCAACAACACCCTGGGACGTAACTTGTGGCACCGCACCACATTGAACGGTAATAATTGGCTCGCTCACGTTCTCCTCTAGCTGAACCGTGACCCGCGCGAAATGCCCTACTCCACGATGTTGACGGGCGTATTTTCCCACCGCTTCCTTAATCACAACGGACACTCCTCACTCTGCCGGAAACGGCTGATTTGCAATGGTGCAGCCTATTAAACAAGAGGCACATAGAAAGTCTAAGACAAGGTCATGCTGATTAGACTATCACCTGCATCATCACGCAGTCTTCCCAAACCCCGTTCCGTACACCCACTTCCCGCTGCACCCCCACCGTCTCATAGCCGCACTTGTGGCACATGGCGATGCTAGGCGCGTTCCCCGACCAGATGCGGGCGATGACGACGTGATGGCCTACGCGCGCTGCTTCTGCCAGCAAGGCCCGCATGAGCGTCGTGCCTAGGCCGCGCCCCTGGGCGTGGGGCGCGAGGTACACGGAGGACTCGGCCGTGAGGGCGTAAACGGGGGTGTCGTACCACGAGGAGAGAGAGGCGTAGCCAAGAACGACACCGCCGTCTTCGGCGACGAGGATAGGGCAGCGTGGGTCTTGATGGGACAACCACCAGGAGCGCCGTTCGTCTACGGTGAGAGCGACGAGGTGGCCTGTAAAGGGCGTGCTTGTGACGGCGGCGTTGTAGACGTCCGTTAGGGCGGGAAGGTCCTCCTCGCGGGCGGGGCGGATCGTGACCGTGTCAGGCGTGGATACCATTGACATGCGTGATGATTAGAAAGACTTCCCAAAAAACGACCAGCAGGTAGACCAGACATCCCACCGTGATGATGACGCGGGAGATGCGGACGCTCTTGATCGAATAGCCCTCGCAGGCCAGCACGACGATTAGGACGAGGGAAAACTTGAAGATGGCGAACCCTTGGTGGCCGTAGCGCATGTAAATCAACGCGGCGAGTCCATTTGCCTCCATCCCACCATTTTGGAAGATGTAGCTTGTCAGAAAGAGGTCGAACATATTCAGCAGCAGGAAACCGAGATACTCCTGCGCCAGAAGGACGTCGCGTTTAAAGAACACCGAGCCATATCCCCCATCATCTTTGAAAGACTTGCCCTACTTAATCGCCGCCATCACTTGATGGACAGCATTTCGCGTGCATGCTGGACGACCGCGTCCGAGCGCCGCGAACCGCCCAGCATCCGGGCGATCTCGTCAATACGTCCCTCATCGTCCAGAGGCGAGACGGACACAGTAGTCCGGCCATCATGGACCTGTTTTTCGATGAAGAAATGCGTCCCGGCGCGGGAGGCAATCTGCGGTAGATGCGTGATACACAGGATCTGGGCATCCCTTGCCAGGACGCACAGCTTATCGCCGATGGTCTGGGCCGTCCGGCCCCCGACCCCGACGTCTATCTCGTCAAAGATCATCGTCGGGATCGAGCTGGTGCGGGCTAAAACCGACTTCAAAGCCAGCATGATGCGCGACATCTCGCCGCCCGATGCAATTTTGGCAAGAGGGCGAAGCGGCTCTCCAGGGTTTGGGGACAGCAGAAATTCGACGTGATCCGCGCCCTTGCTTGCGACCGGCTGAGGCTCGATGGAAACCTCGAACTTGGTCGCCGCCATGCCCAGGTCTTGCAGCTCGCGCGCTATTCCCGCCGCGAACTCCCGGCTGGCCTTCGTCCGCGCCTTCGTCAGCCGGGCAGCCGACGCCGTCAAAGCGGCCTCGGTCTTCGCGATCGCGGCCGTCAGCTCTTCCTCGCGAGCCTCCGAATTTTCCAGCGCATCTAACTTACCAGCTAGTTCCTGCCCGTAGGCCAGGATCTCCTCGATAGTCTCACCGTACTTACGCTTGAGCGTACGGATCAAGTCCAGTCGGGCCTCGATCTCTTCTAGGCGCTCGGGGTTGAACTCGACTGTGTCTTGATAGCCACGCAGTTCCCGCCCGGCGTCCTCGGCGAAAGAGACAGCGCTCACAAGGGCCTCAGCGATGGGGGCGAGAGACTCGTCCAGAGCGGCGGCGTGTTCGACGGAGGCGAGGGCTGCGTTGAGCGCATCCAAAGCTCCCCCACCCCGCTCGCCGCCGCTCAGCAGCGTATAGGACTCAACCGCTGCAGCACTCAACTTCTCACTGTTTGCCAGGCGGAGCCTGTCAACGGCCAGTTCTTCCTCTTCAGCTGGCTGAAGATTCGCCTCAGCGAGCTCTTCCTGCTGAAAGCGGTACAGGTCCAGCATCCGGGCACGTTCGCGAGTGTCGGTCCGCAGCTTTTCCCGTTCCCGCTTCTGCGCGTTAGCCTGGCTATATAATTCGGCGACCTGACCGCGCAGGGCGAGGGAATCTTTCCCGCACCAGTTGTCCAAGATGTCCACATGACGATCGGACGAGAGCAGCGACTGATGCTCGTGCTGCCCGTGTACGTCTACCAATCCTTCGGCGATCTCCTTCAAGACAGAGACGGGCATGAGTCGGCCATTGATGCGGCACTGCGATTTGCCGCCGGACTTGGCGATCTCGCGGGTCACCAGTAGCGTTTCCTCGCCCTCTTCAGCATCGAGGCCCACCTCCGCCAGCCGACGGCGTACCTCAGCAGGGGCGCCGGTCAGGTCGAAGACCGCTTCCACGGTCGCGCGGACCGACCCGGTACGGACAAGGTCCGCCCCGGCCCGCTCTCCCAAGGCCAAGCCGAGGGCGTCAATGATGATAGACTTGCCTGCGCCCGTCTCGCCGGTCAGGATATTAAGTCCGGGCCCAAAGACCAGGTCCAGGCGGTCAATCAATGCAAAATCGGTCACGTGGAGTTCGACTAACATCGGTGTCTAGTCCGCAGTCTTAATAAAGAGTCTCGCCCCAATGGAGCTTGTTTTGCAGCTTGTCGTAGAAGTCCGCGCCGCCGACCGACAGGAACCGGGCGGAATGCGGAGCGCGGCGGATATGGATCTCGTCTTCGGCCTGCAAGGGAAAACCTAGCTGGCCGTCCACGGTCACGCGGACTATGTCCTGCGGGTCGCGCTCTACAAAGACCATAACTTCCGACTCGGGAGGCACGAGAAGGGCGCGGGACGTCAGGGTGTGCGGGCAGATCGGCGTCACCAAGAGCGCCTGCAAGCGAGGGTGGACGAGAGGACCGCCCGCTGAAAGGCTGTACGCGGTGGATCCGGTCGGGGTCGCCACGATGATGCCGTCGGCGGCGTAGGTCGTCACGTATTTACCGTCTATCGACGTCCGAAGGTGCAGCACGCGCGACAGCGGGCCGTTGGCGACCACGATCTCGTTCAGTGAGAGGCCCGAGTCCTGAAGCAGCCCCGCCCGGCGCGTCTCGCACCAGAGCATCATCCGCTCTTCTTCCGTGAAACGCCCTTCCAGGAGTGCATCTAGAGCCGGCAGGAGGTCGCTCGGGGCCACAGCCGTCAGGAAGCCGAAGCGGCCTACGTGGACCGGCAGCATGGGCGTCCCATGGGGGGCACAGAGCCGGGCTGTGGCGAGGATAGTTCCGTCACCGCCCAGCACCAGCACGGCGTCTGCGTCGGCGACGGCCTCATCCGGCTCCCCACGTTCCGGCAGCCCAAGGGCATCGGCCACACGGCTCTGCAGACGAACGATCGCCCCCCGCGACCGCAGGTAGCCGTCCGCCGCGGCAGCGACTTCAAGCGCAGCCGGCTTGCCCGCGTTCGCCATCACACCAATGGTCCGCAGGGGGGACACTTCTCGGGACGAGATCATCGGTAAGTATGCCGCTCATAGCTGACCAGCTGGGGCTGGCTGCGCGTGTCACCAAGGTTCTGCCGGGCGACACTTAAAGTCGGGTTTAGGGTAAGCGCCTGCGCGAAGGCGGCCCGTGCCGCCTTTCGATTGCCGAGCATGGCATAAGCCGCACCGACGTCGTTCAGGATCGGGGCGCTATCCGGGTCCAGTTTGGAGGCACGCTTGAAGGCGAACAGCGCCTTGTCATAGCGCTTCAGCTTGAAGTAGGCCATGCCGCTTTCACCCAGGCTGTAGGCGTCCTCGTCCGACTCCGAAGGCGAACTCCCCATAGGCCGATTGAGATTGAAACCCGCTTCCGGCAAGCCACTGTCTAATTTGTGCGCCTTCCGGTAAGCCACTCGGGCCGCGGCCGAGTTCTTGTTGAGCAGTTCATAAGTCACGCCCAGGTTGTTCTGGGCCGGGGCCAGGTAAGGGTTGAGGACCAGGGCCTGTTGGAATGCTTCCTGCGCTTTCTTATACTGCCTCAAGTTCTCGTAGATGACGCCGCGCTGATTCTGGATAGCCGCCTGGCTCGTCCGGTGGGCGCTGTCGTTCGGAATGTCCCTCGAGGCCTGATCGTACTGCGCCAGTGCGAGGACGTACTGCTTCTGAGCAACGTAGGAGTCGGCTAACGCGAGCCGTGTGTTCGCGTCGGCAGGGTCAAGGGCGAGCGCCTGCACACGAGCCTGCTCTGCCTTGTCTGTGTCATTCTGCTTGGCATAAACATCCCCGAGCCGGGCGTAGATCGGCGCGGCTTTGACATCCTGGGGAATCTTCGCCGCCGCCTGTGAGAGCAGAGAGGCAGCTTCAGCGAGATCTGCCGTGCGGCCCTCCTTCGCCAGGAGCAACCCCAATGCGGCCTCTACCTGGGCCTGTGTCTGGACAGCGTTCGGGTCTTTCGTAGCGTCCAGTTTGTCGGCAAGAGCATTCGCCGCTCGGAACGAGGCTTCCGCGTCTGCATTCAAGTTGCGCTGTTGCTCCAGAACCCCCTCATTGTAGAGAGGCTTGGGGAGGTCCGGCTGAAGCTGGGAGGCGGCCTTGAACTCCGTGATGGCCCTGTTCGGATCGCCGGTCGCGTATGCCTGCCCAAGAGCAAAGTGGGCGGAGTAGGCGTTGGCCGCGCTCAGGGGCGGGGCGACGTTCGGGCCAATCGCGTTGTTCAGGTCGGTGGTGGCCTGGTCGTTCTTGCCAAGCTTGGCATACAGAGTCCCGGCATTCAGCCAGGTGACAGCATCCTTCGAATCCGCCTGTGCGGCCTGGTCGAGCGCCTGGGCGGCTTCCAGCTCGTTCCCGGCTTTATCCAGGAAGAACCCATAATTCTTGAGGACGGCCGCACTCGGATTTTGGGACGGGTCGGCGATTTCTTTAAATGTCTTCAGGGCCTCATCCATCTGCCCGGCTTGGCCCAGCGCGGTCGCGAGGTTAAACTTGACGCCGTTTGCCGTTAAGTTGCGGTGAGGTGCCAGTCCGGTCTTCGGCCCAGCTCCAGAGGGGTTCTCAAGCAGGGCAAGAACGGCACGGTACTGGTCGGCGGCCTCGGCGTAGCGGGGCGGTTGGACCTCTTGAAACTCATTGCCTAAGTTGTAGCGGGCGTCTATGTCGTTCGGGTTGAGCCGGACCGCCGTCTCCAGAGACGATACGGCGTGGGTCGCGTCGCCCCGGAGCAGGCTCTGATAGCCGAGCATGCTTTGGAGCGTTTCGCCCTCAGAATTCTGGTAGCGGGGCTTTTGGAGCAATGCCTGAATGACGGCGGCGCTCTTCGTCATGGCCGCGTCGGCGGTCACGAGCGCGGCAGTATCGCTGCCGACTTTGGCTGTCCGGTAGCTCTCCGTGGCCGCTCCGAAACCTTTTATGGCCGCGTCGTATTGATCGTCGTGCTGGATCTGGAACAGATAGTCCCGCATCAGCCTCAAATTGCCCTCCATCTTGGCGACGTCTTTGTTGGCTCCTCCCTTAGAAGGGTTCAGCGAGTCGCCGACATGTGCTTTGCCGGCCAGGTCGTCGAGCAGCGCCTGGATCTCGGAAACGTTCTGCCTAACGTCCGCGAGAGCGGTCCCCCAGGCGGCCGGGCCGTTCCCAGACTGGGCTGTGGCGTATTCCCGCGTCGCTCGGCTGAAGTTGCTTACAGCGGCGTTGTAGGCGGGCACGTCTGAGTTGTAGGCGGTGGTGTTAGGATCGGATGACGAAGATACCCCAATGGTAGCCGGACGCGGCAGGGGCAGAGACGTCGTCTCAGCCACGG
>JAYTRQ010000028.1:0-2438 GCA_043746125.1 Armatimonadota bacterium
GAGCGCCGCTCGCCCTTAGTCTGTCCCGCGAAGACGCGCTTGGAGACTAGGCTAAGGGCTTCCAGCTTTTTGAGGAACGACGGGTCGAGCAGTGTCTGTGTGCTTGGCATGGGCGTACCCCTATTGTAGCACAATGGGGGTTCCAAAGAACGTGACCCGTTCTGGATTACGCATGACGGACATCAAGAACTGCACTGCTGGCGCTGCCGGAATGTGGAGAAGTTTGGAGCGTCAGACGCAGGGGAGGGACCACGCCGCTTCTCTTGGGCGTCAGTACAATCTCGACCCTCTGGCTTGTCTTTGGGTTCAAGCGCTGGGACCGGTAGAACAAGTACCCGGCGCCAAAGACTTGCGGCGTGACATCGGTCCCGCCGACCAAGAATTTGACGTCCCATGCACTGGCACCACCCCGGACGGCGGCTTTCAACACAGGCGCGTAATCGAGCCAGGGGCTGGAGTTGGTCAGCATCACGATCTCGTGGTAGGCCCGCCCCCCCGAAACGCTGTGGGAAAGGACGGCAGCTCCCTCCCCCGCCGTGGCGGAGAGGTGAAGTGTTCCTGGTTCGCCGTCCCGGTGTTTGAGCAGGTAATACGCGCCGCCGGTAATCGTGCTGGCTGCGGAGCCGTCCACATTGCGCTCCGGCACCGTGTCGGGACCGGTAGGGATGTAGGATTCCACGGCATAGATATCCGGTTCGGCATCATTGTCTTCCAGCGATGCCACATTCTGCTGCAAGTGCTGGATAAACTGGGTCCCATTGTTGTTGGCGTTCGGGTCGCCGGGGGAGGCGACGTAGATAAACGTCTTCCCCTGTCGCTGAGTCCAGCGAGTCATGTCCCAGACGGCCTGACGGCGGGCGGGCGGGCCGAGGAGGTAGTTGTCCACCGGCGAATCCAGTCCGGCGCCGCCGCAGGCGGGTGCCAGAATATCCGTCCGGGCGTAGTCCCAGACCGGGCTATCCCAGGTCAGCGGTCGGTTGTAGATCTCCCCGTCCGTTTGAAACGCCGCCGTCATGAAGTAGGTGGAGGCCTTTGTTTTGGCCTGAGTGTCACGACAGAACCCATCCCATTCCACCTGGTCGGCGGCTAGCGTCACGGCGTCGACCTTATCCTGCGGCTTGTTTGGCTTCACTTCATTCTCAAACAGGATCCCGGTCGGCATGCCGCCGGCAGCCACTTCGGGGAAGATCGTATCACGCTCGCCCGCCGTCTGCGCCACCGGCATTGAGAGGTCACCCTCCTGGATGACCGTCTTGTGGGTGAAGTTCGCCAGCAACTGGCGCTTCTGCGCGGCAGTGAGTGAGCGCCAGCCGACCGGATGGTTGTAAAACCCGTCCACGTGGGCGGCGGTCTCCGGCCACGCCGCCCGGGACACCATCCGATCCTCAAAGAAAGCTGACCCGACATAGACCTGATAATGCCGGGTCGGCGCGGGATGCGCTGCGGGATCCGCCAAGACCTCAACGGGCAGAGCCATTACCGCCAATAGCGCCAGGAAGGGACCGATTGGAAAGGCCCTTGCGTGATGGGCGAAGGGGGATCGCCCGGCCAAGCCCGGTTGCCCGGCAACAGCCGGAACAGAATTTCTGACAATCGTCCCATTGGTCTCAGTCTCTCTCATAGTTTTATCCCTCATAGTTTTCATCCTAACTCACCGGCAGATATGTCTTTAAGAGCACGACTTCTCCCCCACTCGCCTCAATCGCGTACTCTCCTAGCGTGGCGGGCACAAGGTACGACCGGCCCTGTTCCAGCGTCCGCCCCCCGACCGCCGCCGTGCCGGCGTGGACGAACAGGTGGTGGAAGCCCTCGGACAGCGACTGTGGTAGGGACGCACCGGCCGAGACCTTGAGACGATCCAAGTTGAAGTGGGCCGTGCGGAACAGCAGTTCCACTTTGCGGCCATCCTTCTCTTCTAATACCTGCGGCTTCTTGACGTGCCTGGCCGGGTCGTTGTGTTCGGGGTCCCGCCCCAGAGTCGCCAAGTAGTCGGCGACATGGGTGGGGCGCAAGCTGCCGTCGTCCAGAACCTTGCCCTTGTCGAAGCCGCGCATGGAGCACTTGCCGTCCGGCACGTCCACCTGCACCTCATAAACGAGGTTGCCGTCGGGAAAGCGGTCGTCCTCCTCCCACGAATGGTGGATCGCGCCCGGCGACAGGTCTATCAGATCGTCCGTCTGCGCCTCGACCGTGTTGACGTAGGCGTACGGGTCCAGCGTCTGGATGCGCTGCCTGGCCTGCGCCCGCGCCTCCTCCACGGTGAAGCGGCCGGAGTGGACTTCGCGGCTCAATCGCCCCATTTCGTCGTCGAGGGTGTGCAGGACGCGCGAGTAGGCTTCAAAATCGGTGCCGGGCTTCAGCCCGAACGTGTACAGGCCAGGCGCGAGATAGAACCAGGCTTCGGGCTTGGGCAGCCAATGGCCGAGCGTCTTGCCTTC
>JAYTRQ010000029.1:0-2437 GCA_043746125.1 Armatimonadota bacterium
GTGGCGGCGCGGAAGACACGGGTGAAGTAGGCGGCCTCGCCGAAGCCCGCCTGCTGGCCTACCTCGGAGACGGGGAGGCTTGTCGTTTCCAGCAGCCGCCGGGCGCACTCCACACGCAGGTGCCGCAGGTAGTCGCGCGGGGTCCGGCCCATTGTCCGCGCGAACACCTCGGTGAAGCGGTCCGGTGATAGGAAGACGGCCGCCGCCACCTGCTCCACGCGCAGGGGTTCGGAGAACCGCTCGTCCATCAGACGCACGGCGGCGGCCACCGTCGCCTCCTGACCGACCCCCCCGCCGACTCCCGCAATCCCTGTCCCCCCCCCGATCTCCGAACCTCCCCGCGAATAGCGACGTGCCAGATGGACAAGCAGGCGCAGGAACAGGCCGCGCGTCAGCAGCGTCCCGTCCGGCGTGCCCGCCGCCCATTCCCGGTGCAGCTCCTTCAACATGTCCGCGACCGGCGCGTAGGCATCCGGTGTCAGGTGCAGCCAGCGGCGGCCCGGCCCATGCCGGTCGGACCGGCGCAGCGGCTCCTCGACGAATAGGGACTGGAAGCCGGGCGTCTCGGCCAGGGCGTTCAGCGTTTCCGGGTCGAAGAGGTCCGGCGCGAAGTGGAGCGTGTCGGTGACGAGGCTGTCACAGTCAGTGAACCAGTGGGCCATGCCCAGGCCCATCGCGTAGACGTCCCCGCGCGAGACGCCGTAGGGGGCACCGTCAATGACGTGCGTGCCGCGCCCCTGCCGGACGAAGTAAAGTGAGAAGAAATCCAGGTGCCGGTTGCCCTGCCGCTCGCTGCCGGCGTTGAGGGTATCGTGGTAGAAGACGAGCGGGAGCGCGTCGGCGGCCGTGCCGGGCCAGCCGCGCCGCAGATCCGCGAAGCGGTGAGAGAGGATCTCGGGTGGGGGCGTTTGGGGGGAGGATTGGGTCATGGTGATATTTGCGGTGGGGGTCGGGTCGTTAGGGTGTGGGCGTTCGTGTCGTGTCGAGTGCGCGCCGTTTCGAGCGGTTGAAAACCGCTCGCTGGGCGAGACGTCCTTCGGACCGAGGAGAAGATCTGCGGCCATTCCCTCTGTATGTCTTCCACCCGAAGGGTGTTCACCTAGCGAGCGGTTTTCAACCGCTCGAAACGACCGCTCGAAATGACCGCTTGGAACGGCCCGCACCGCCGGGAACGGCTCTATCCGGTATACTTCTCCTATGTCTGATACCGTCCTACCGCCCGGCGACCCTTCCCCGGACGTCACTCTCCGCCGCGCCGCGCCCGGCGATGCGGCCGAGGCCGCGCCCCTGATCTACGCCGCCGGTCCGGCCCTCTACGACCGCCTCTTTGGGCCGACCCGGTCGGACGCCCTGGCGCTCTTCCAGCCCCTGTTTGCAGGCACGGACAGCCTGTTCAGCCACGAGAACGGGACGGTGGCCGTGCGGGACGGGCGGGTCGTCGGCCTGGCTCTGGCCGTGCCTGCCGCTGGGTACCACCGGGGCCGGGCTGTGCCCCATCTTCTTCTGCGTCGCGGCCCGCGTTTCCTGCTCGGGCTGCTGCCTGCCGTCTGGGCCTTGCGCCGTTCCACCGTCTCGCCCCCCGCCGACTCCTACTACTTAGGCATCCTGGCCGTCGCGCCGGACGCGCGGGGTGCGGGCCTCGGCGGCCTGCTTCTGGCCGAGGTCTCGCGGCGGGCGCAGGCGGCGGGCTGCGCGTGCGTCTGCCTCCACGCCGAGCAAGACAACGTGGGGGCGCGTCGGTTTTACGCGCGGGCGGGGTTCCGGGTGACGCACGAGCGCGAGACGCCTGGCGCGGTCCGGTGGGGGATTACGGGGTTCGTCGGGATGCGCCGGGAGGTGTGAGGGGAGCGGTTCCGGGCTGTCGAAGGTCTCGCGGGGCGGGGCTGGATACGGGTCTGCTCGGGGGCGTGAAGCAGGACCGGTCCAGCACGAGCGGCAGGCGCTCCTCGGCGGCGAGGTCGGTGACGGCGGGACCGGCCTCGGGGGTGAGGGGGGCGTCGGCGTGGTCGCCGCCCAGGATGATGATGGGCAGGCCCGGCCCCCGTCCGTCGGCGGAGGCCTGCAGCCCCCACCAGACGCCGACGGGGTCCACGACGACAACGACCTGGCCGGCCTTGAGCATTTCTTCGACCAGGACGGCGGCGGTGTAGGTCTTGCCCGCGCCGCGCTTGGCGATGAGGGCGAAAGTTTCGGTGACGGCTTCGAGGGGCAGGTCCAGGCCGTCGGCAAGGTGGAGGGTCGGGACGGCGTCAGCGGTTTTGGTCAGTTCCCGCGGCATGGGGAGTGGTTCGATGCGGGCGGCGTCTTCTCCTGCTTTCGCTACTGATAAGGGGCATTATCAATACCGAATTGAGTAACATTTTGAGGATGTGATTGCGGGAGGGATTAGGGACCGGCGAGGCGGTTGATAAGCCGGCAAGCGCCTGCTTCACAAGGC
>JAYTRQ010000030.1:0-2435 GCA_043746125.1 Armatimonadota bacterium
TGGTCGCCGCCGCTGAGGCAACCGAATCACATAGCGCAGAGCGACTTTTTTACCTAGCTGAACTCGGCCGACGACGTGGCACTGACCCGTATACACTGATCAAAGAACGGTAGTGGTGCATTCAGTGTTGCTGTGGTAAACTGGCTGTATGGTCCTTGAAGCCCTTCACTGCCGCTACTGCCAGAGCCAGGACGTCATCCGCCATGGCACGGATGCCGCCGGCACACAACGCTATCTCTGTCACGGCTGCGCCCGCACCTTCCGCGAGGTACCCCAGAGCCGCGCCCACCCGGCGGAGTTCCAGGCCGCTGTCCTTGCCGCCTACCAGGAGCGGGCCTCGATGCGCGGCGTCTGCCGCATCTTCAGCATCGGCCGCAACACCTTCAGCGGCTGGCTAAAAAAAGCCTCCCGGTTGCCGCCGCTGGAGCAGACTCCGGCCCCCACTACCCATTCGGCACTCACGGGCAGAGTCCGGGGTTCACGGCCCTTGCTCTCGCGGATGACGGTCTGCCGCTCCTTAGCACGGTAATCGTCCACCCTGAGCGAGAGCACCTCGCCGATGCGGGCGGCGGAGTCGAGCAGGCCCAGGATGACCGCGTAGTTGCGGTCGCGGTGGAAGACGCGCTTAGCGACGGGGGTGTAACGGCTGCCAGGGTTCTTGGCAGGGTTCCAGAAGTCGTGGGCGGCGCGGAGCATGGCCTGCATGTCGGCGTCGGTCGGCATGTATTGGGCGGGCCGGGGCGCGTGGCGGACCTGATAGTCGGCCAGCAGGCTACGCTCGACGATCTCGTTCTTCTGGCACCACTGGAAAAATGCCTTGGCACAGACCGCATCATGGTGGAGGGTGAGTTGAGCCTTGCCGGCCTCGGCGCGGCTGACGAGATACCGGTCCATGTGCCGCTTGCCGAAGCCCATAAAGGGGATTTCGTTCTCGGATGCCCAGCGGGCGAGACCGCCAACCTGGACTTTGTAATAGTGCTGAGTTTTTTTCGCGCGGGTGGCCTGGAGATGGAGGAAGAACTCGTGGAGCGCTTCCTCCCAGGTGAAGGAGGGAATAGCGGATAGCATCTGTGCCCGTCTGGCCTCTCTGTTAAAGACGATGTGTCAATAACGGCAAGGCCTGTGATTAACGGATAAGATAGGTGTCTAGGCCGACACGCGGATTCGAACCGCGGACCTGCTGTTTACGAAACAGCTGCTCTACCACTGAGCCATGTCGGCGTTTCCGCCCGTACAGGTGGGCAAAAGGATTATACTGCAAAATCTGGATGGCTGTCAAGAGGGGTTAGCCGACGATCTTTTTGAGTGCATCCGGACTGTTCGTGATGATCCCGTCCACGCGGCAGACGTTGTTCATCCGGCGCATGTCTTCCGAGAGGTCCACTGTCCAAGCATAGACCAGCTTGTCCCGGCGGTGCAGGATCTCCACGAGGGACGGTGTCAGTAACCGGTGGTGCCAGGTCACGGCATCCGTGTCTAAGTCCATGAGAAGAGCTGGCGTGATGAGGTGGGCCTGGTCCATGTCCAGGGTCAGGCTAAGAGGGATGCGTGGGTCCAGCCCGCGTAGGATACGCCGGCTTGTCTCGCTCGCCCCGGCCACGATCAGAGCGTCTAGCGGGAAGCCCGAACGGCGTACGGTCCGGGCCAGAAGTGACTCGGTCCCCGGCTCCTTGAAGTCCAGCATTAGGCCAACGCCGGACTGAGAGGCTAGTTCAATCGCCTCCTCCAACGTCGTCAGCAGTTCGCCCCATTCCCCGCCGTGCCGCTGCCAGTGCGAGAAGCTCCGGTCGCGAAGTGGGACCTCGGCCCCGTCAATGAGATGCACGTTCTCGTGGTCCAGGATCAGCACGTCGTCACGGGTGCGGCGGACGTCCACTTCCAGCATCTGCGCCCCTGCCTCGACTGCTCGATGGAGGGACGCGAGGGTGTTGCCGGGGGGGCATAGGAAGGGTGCGCCGCGATGGGCGACAATGGGAAACGGTCGGAGAGTTAGGTCCATGAGCATCCTAGCAATGCCGAAAGGAAAGGCAGAGCCTTCCGTTGTTTCGGAGGATAACTGACAGGATACATCGGAGTAGAGTGGTGCCGCCTACCGGATTTGAACCAGTGACACCTCAATTTTCAGTCGAGTGCTCTACCAACTGAGCTAAGGCGGCGTTACGAACGAGCTTATTATACCCGCCACCCCGGCAAAAAGCAAGCCGATTCAAAGGGAACAATGGGCGAGGCAGGATTTGAACCCGCGACCTTGACTGTGTAAAAGTCCTGCGCTACCCCTGCGCCACTCGCCCACAACGCTTGGCATTATACCTGCGGCTTCATGTGGAAGTCAAGCGCAGGTGGGCCGAGTCAAAACGCGTGGAGCCAGGCAGGAAGAGGCAAGCCGCCGGGTTTGCCGTCCTGCATGGAGTAACCTTTCTCATCATAAGTGCCTG
>JAYTRQ010000031.1:0-2433 GCA_043746125.1 Armatimonadota bacterium
GCCTGAACGAGTTTGACGAACGCGGGCGTGGAGATCAGGCGCGCGACCAGCAGGCCAAGCAGGGTGAACGAGATGACGGCGACGACCCGGTTCGTACTGTCACGGGCAGCGGCGATGAAGCTATTAGAGGAATCCGAAGCTTTTACCCAGGTGACGAGGTGGGAGCCGCCCGAAAACCCGAGAACGCCGCCGAGCACCAGCAAGACGCTCACAAAGATGACGCGCCAAACCTTCAGCGCAGTATTATTTTCTTGTGCCAAAAACGGTTCCTTCCCTCTCATCGAGGCCATGGCCAGCACGAAGCTTTAGTGTAAGATGGTTCATTTTTTCAGAAATCACGTGAGACTTGTCACTGACCGCTGCGCGAGACTCGGATGCGCGTCTCGGCATGCGCGATGGTCTTCTGGGCTTCGGTCTGCTGGACTGAGCCGGCGTCGGCGTCTGAGAGCATCTGTCGGGCAGCTGCCAGGTCCGCCTCAGCCCGCGTAACGTCTATCTCGTCTGCCCGCTCCGCATAATCGGCCAGGATCGTGGTCCGTCCGCCGTCCTGAGCCGCGACCTCCAGGAAGCCACCTGAAATGACGATGTGGGCCATCGTCCGGCCGTCCGCCAGTGTTGCCAGAACCTCGCCGGGCGCGAGTTCGGACATCAGCGGAGCGTGGTGGGCTAAAATACCAAGCTGCCCCTCGGAGCCTGGCGCGATGGTCTGCGTAACGGCCTCGCTCAACATGACCCGCTCGGGGGTCACCACGTCTAGTGTATACGATGCTGCCATGGAAATTGTCCCCTATAGAAATAGGGGCGCACACACGGGTGCGCCCCTACCGGACGTCGTCAAAGAGCGCTGGATTCCCTAACCGCCCAATGCCTTGGCCTTCTCGACGGCCTGCTCAATGGCGCCGCAGTTGAGGAAGACCTGCTCCGGCAGATCGTCATGCTCCCCATCCAAGATAGACTTGAACGAGCGGACGGTGTCTTCGCGGCGCACGTATTGGCCGGGCAGCCCGGTGAACTGTTCGGCCACCGCAAACGGCTGCCCCAGGAAGTTGCGGATCTTGCGGGCACGGGCGACCGTAAGCTTATCCTCGTCAGAAAGTTCGTCAATGCCGAGAATAGCGATGATGTCCTGGAGTTCTTTGTACTTCTGGAGGATGTTCTGGACGCCCCGCGCGACGTCGTAATGCTCCTGGCCGACGATGTTCGGGTCCAGAATGCGTGATGTGGAGATCAGCGGGTCCACGGCGGGGAAGATGCCGATGGCGGCCAGGCTCCGTTCCAGATAGGTGGTCGCATCCAGGAAGGCGAACGTGGTGGCCGGGGCCGGGTCGGTCGGGTCGTCGGCGGGGACGTAGACCGCTTGGACCGACGTGACCGAGCCTTTCTTGGTACTGGTAATGCGCTCTTGAAGAGCACCCATTTCAGAGGCCAGCGTCGGCTGGTAGCCAACCGCGCTGGGCATACGACCGAGCAGTGCGGACACCTCGGAACCGGCTTGGACGAACCGGAAGATGTTGTCAATAAACAGCAGGACGTCTTGGCCCTGTTCATCCCGGAAGTATTCAGCCATCGTCAGCCCGGACAGGGCCACGCGAAGGCGGGCGCCAGGCGGCTCGTTCATCTGGCCAAACACCATCGCCGTCTTATCAATAACGTGGGCCGTGTTGCCTTCGGCGTCCTTGAACTCGGTCTCGGACATCTCAAGCCACAGGTCGTTGCCCTCGCGGGTCCGTTCGCCGACGCCCGCGAACACAGAGACGCCACCGAACTCGACCGCGATATTGCGGATCAGTTCCTGAATCGTAACCGTCTTGCCGACGCCCGCGCCGCCGAACAGGCCGATCTTGCCGCCCTTGGGATAGGGGCAGAGCAGGTCCACGACCTTGATGCCCGTTTCCAGGATCTCGATGGTCGCGGCCTGGTCTTCCAGAGAGGGGGCGGGCCGGTGGATGGGATAGCGCTGCTTGACGTCAACGTCCCCGCGCTCGTCAATCGCCTCACCAAGCAGATTGAAGACGCGGCCCAGCGTCTCGTTGCCGACCGGGACGGTGATCGGGCCGCCCGTATCGTTAACGTCCATGCCTCGCGTCAGGCCGTCTGTAGAGGACATGGCGATGCACCGGACGACGTTATTGCCCAGGTGCTGCGCGACCTCGACGGTCAACTTGATGCTCCGGCTCTCATCCGCGATAGTCAGGGCGTTAAGGATATACGGCAGTTCGCCCGCCGTGAACTGCGCGTCCACGACCGGCCCCTGCACCTGCACGATTTTACCGACTCCCATAGTCTTTGTCCGCTCTCCTTCGGTGAAACTGTAACCAAACGTTAATCCGTGAAAAAAGTCGCAAGGTCTTGCGGAGAGTATAGCCGAAAATAAGAAGTGGTGTCAAGGAAGCATGACTCAAAATGAGAAGCGACGGCGATGAAACTAGTAGA
>JAYTRQ010000032.1:0-2428 GCA_043746125.1 Armatimonadota bacterium
GCGATCCGGCCGCTCATGCCCCCTATGACGACATCGTGAACATGGTGCCCAGTCCGGGCCTGATTGCTCAGACCGTGCCGCATCTGGCCCAGGACGGCGTGTACAACATATTTGCGGGTCTCGCCAAGGGTGTCACGGTAGATCTGAATCTGGGCACGATCCTTGCCAAGAACCAGCGGCTCGTTGGGACGTCCGGGTCCAGTATTGCAGACCTGCGGCACACGCTGGAACTGGTTGAGACCGACGCCCTCTCCACGAACGCCAGCCTGGCCGCCATCGGCGGGCTGGACGCCTTCCGGGACGGTCTCGCGGCCGTCAAGGCGGGCCGATTCCCCGGCAAAACCGTCATCTTCCCATTAATTGAGGACATGCCGCTGATGTCAGTGGAGGAACTCAAGACGCGGATGCCAAACGTCTACGCCAAGCTGCAAGACGGCACGTTCTGGACCCAAGCGGCTGAGGACGAGCTTCTGCGCGAGAAGCTGAGGTAGGAGGGTCCTAACCCTGTCCCGTTCACGTTCGTTCCGGGCCTGTCCCTTCCCTCGGAGGGAAGGGCTTCGGAAGTGAGATAGGGCCTTGGCAGTGAGACAAGGCCTTGGAAATAATCGTAGCCCTTCCCTCCGAGGGGAGGGTGGCGCACTTGTGCGCCGGGAGAGGATCTTATGCGCCTTCAAAACAAATCCGCCATCGTCACCGGGGCGGCCCAGGGCTTGGGCGAGGCTTTAGCCCGCCGCCTCGCTGTCGAGGGCTGCGACGTCCTGCTGGCCGACATCAATCTGGACAAAGTCCGACAGGCCGCCGATGCCATCGAGCGCGACACGGGGCGGCGCACGGGCGCGATCCAGACCAACGTCGCCAGCGAGTCCGACGTTCAGGCCATGATAGACGAAGCGTTGAGCGCCTTCGGAAAGCTGGACATCCTCGTCGCCAACGCGGGGATCGTCCGGGCGGCCGACATCACCGAGATGTCTCTCAGTGAGTGGCAGACGGTCCTGGACATCAACCTGACCGGCTACTTTTTGTGTGCCCGCGCCGCCGCCCGCGCCATGATTCCGCAGAAGTCCGGGGCCATCGTCGCGATCAACTCCAAGTCCGGCAAGAAAGGCTCGTTCCGCAACAGTGCCTACGCTGCCTCAAAGTTTGGTGGCATCGGCCTAACCCAGAGCATCGCTTTGGACCTCGCACCGCACAAGATCCGCGTCAACGCTGTCTGCCCCGGCAACCTGCTGGATGGGACGCTCTGGCAGCAGTCCCTCTTTGAGCAGTATTCCAAGACCCAGGGCCTGACGCCCGACGAGGTCCGCGCCAAGTACGAGTCCCAAGTCCCCTTGGGGCGGGGCTGCACCTATGACGACGTCGCGAACGTGGTCGTCTTCCTCGCCTCCGACGACGCTTCCTACATGACCGGCCAGGCCCTCAACGTCACGGGCGGTCAGGAAATGAGATAAATTTGACTTCAAGGAAACCCATCATGCCTATTTCTCCAACCGCCTCTCCAACCGCCTCTCTAGCCGCCTCTCTAGCCGCCTCTCTAGCCGCCTCTCTGGCCGCTTTCACTCTGGTCACCGCGCTTCCTGGCGAGGCCGCTCCCACGAAGACGCCCGGCGTCCTGAGCTACACCGTCCAGAACATGGCCGGCAAGCCCATTCCCCTATCCCAGTATAAGGGCCACGTCTTGCTGATCGTCAACACAGCCTCGCTCTGCGGCAATACGCCGCAGTACGCCGGGTTGGAGAAGCTGTACCAGACATACAAGGGCCGGGGCCTGCGGATACTCGCCTTCCCAGCCAACGACTTCGGCCAGCAGGAGCCGGGCACGAACGGCGAGATCCGCCAGTTCTGCACGGCCAAGTACCACACGTCTTTCGACCTGTTCAGCAAGCTGTCCGTCAAGGCCCCGAACCAGGCCCCGCTCTACATGTTTCTGACCAGCAAGGCCACGGACCCGAAGTTCGGCGGCGACATCGAGTGGAACTTCGCCAAGGTCCTCGTGAACCGTAGGGGCCAGGTCGTCGCCCGCTTCCCCGCCGGTCACGACCCGCTTTCGGCGGACGTCACGGCGGCGGTCGAGGCGGAACTGAAGAAGCGTTAGGAGCCCCCCCGGCCCCCAACAATGGGGGAGCCCGAAGTGGAAGGGGTGGGTTCGTTTTGACAATTTTGTGCGGCGTCTCGGCGTGTCCGTTTGGGCGTGTGCAAAAAGAAAAGCCGTGCCCTGTGTATGGGCGTGACTTGGAGCCGCGGCGCGTGTCCCCTCTGGTTTAGTAGTAGACTTTTAGATACTAATATGGCAGGAAATAGGCGGGACTGTCAATGGTCCTATCCCGTCTCACAAGTTCGCCACCCTTCCCTCGAAGGGAAGGGCTTCGGAAGGGGAGCGGCGGGGAAAATGGGCATTCTTGTAATCAGATGTGGCGCTCGGTATAATGCT
>JAYTRQ010000033.1:0-2427 GCA_043746125.1 Armatimonadota bacterium
ACCCAACGAGAAGCACTGGCACGGCGCGGACGGCGACCACTTGATGACACATCTGGCGATCCAGCCGTCTGAGGGGGGGATGGATGCAGTTTGGCTGGAGCCGGTCACGGACGAGCAGTACGAGTCGCGGGGCGGCTTGGGCCGATAAGGTATACTAGGAAAAACGTTAAGAGGAACGAGGCAGCGCATGTGTGGAATTACGGGCTACGTGGGCGGACGTAAGGGCAGCGTTCGGATCGCCCTAGACAACCTGAGGCGGCTGGAATACCGGGGCTACGACTCGGCGGGTGTGGCCGTGGCCGAGCCGGGGGCCGGGCACGTCACCGTGCTGAAGAAGAAGGGCAAGCTGGGCAACCTGGAAGCCTCGCTGGACGGCCTGGGCCAGGCCAGCGGCGCGGTCATCGCCCACACGCGCTGGGCGACGCACGGCCGGCCTAATGACGTCAACGCCCACCCGCACTGCGACTGTACGGGCCGGATCGCGCTGATTCACAACGGCATCATCGAGAACTATTTGCCTCTCAAGGCGCGGCTGACCGAGGCGGGCCACATCTTCCAGAGCGACACAGACACGGAAGTGCTGGTGCATCTGATTGAGGCGCACCTGGCCTCTTTAGGCTCGCTGGAACAGGCTGTGCGGGCGGCTTTGGCCGAAGTCACGGGGGCGTACGCCATTTGCGTCGTGTCCAGCGAGGAGCCGGACGTCATCTATGCCGCCAAGACCGCGTCGCCACTGATTATCGGACTGGGCGAGGGCGAGAACTTCCTGGCCTCGGACATCCCGGCCATGATGGAGTTCACGCGCGACGTTTTGGTCCTGGAAGATGGCGACTTCGCCCGCATCACGCCTCAGGGCGTCGCACTTTCCACGCTGGACGGTCAGCCTCTGCACCGGGACGTCTTCCACGTCACCTGGGACGTCTCCACGGCCCAGAAGGGCGGCTACGCCCACTACATGCTCAAGGAGATCTACGACCAGCCGCAGGCCATCCACGATACGCTGCGCGGGCGGATCACGGCTGACCATCAGGTCACGTTTCCCGAACTGAAGCTGCCGATGGAGAAGCTGGTGGGGTTCAATCGCATCGTGATCGTCGCCTGCGGCACGGCCTATCACGCGGGCCTGGCGGGCAAAAACTTCTATGAGCACCTCCTGAGAAGACCAGTGGAAGTCCAGGTGGCGAGCGAGTTCCGCTACAGCGACCCCATCGTGGACGCGCAAACATTGGCGATTATTATCTCACAATCAGGGGAGACGGCAGACACGCTGGCCGGTCTGCGCGAGGCCAAGATCAAGGGCGCGACAACGCTGGCGTTAGTCAACGTGGTCGGGTCATCCATCGCCCGCGAGGCGGACGAGGTGATCTACACCTATGCCGGGCCGGAGATCTGCGTTGCCAGCACCAAAGCCTACGTCACCCAGCTCATCGGCCTGTATCTTCTAGGGTTGTACGTTGCCCAGCAGGAAAACAAGCTGGGGCCGGGCGTGGTCGCCGCCTACGTGGAGCAGCTGCAGAAGCTCCCCGAACAGGTGACCACGATTCTGGCCGATACGTCTGTCATTCAGGACGTTGCTAAAGAACTGTCACACTCGTCGTCGTTCTTCTTTCTGGGCCGGGGCTTCGACTACGCCGCCGCCCAGGAGGGTGCGCTGAAGCTCAAAGAGGTCTCCTACATTCATGCGGAGGCCTACCCTGCCGGCGAGCTGAAGCACGGACCATTGGCTTTGATCGAGCCGGGCGTCGCCGTGGTCTGCCTCGCGACGCAGTCGGCGCTGTACGAGAAGGTGCAGTCCAACGTCAAAGAGGTGAAGGCCCGCGACGCCTACGCGGTCGCCATCGTCAAGGCGGGCGACGAGGGCCTGGACGAGAACTTCGTGGACCGCGTCCTGCGCGTCCCGGCCACCCACGACACGTTCATGCCGGTGCTATCCATCGTCCCAATGCAGCTACTCGCCTACTACATTGCCGACGACTTGGGCCGGGAGATAGACCAGCCGCGCAACCTGGCGAAGTCGGTCACAGTGGAGTAGTAGTCCTCTCCGAAAGGGTTTGCTCGTGTCTAAAGTTACTGACCAGAGCTATCTGAAACACGAGCAGTACCGGGACGCTTCTAACCTGAACGCGCGAATTGCCCTCCACCAGCGCTTTGGGACGGCCCCAATAGGGTGGCACGAGTGGGTATTTGACCAACTCGACCTGCCGCCCCACGCCCGCATCCTGGAGATAGGCTGCGGACCAGGGCGGCTCTGGGTCCAGAACCTGGACCGGGTGCCCGCAGGGTGGGAAATCACTCTGAGTGACTTCTCGCCGGGCATGGTGGAGCAAGCGCGTCAAAACCTGGCGGCGAGCGGTCACCCATTTGCGTTTGAGCAGATTGACGCGCAGGCGATCCCCTCCCCCGACGGCAATTTTGATGCCGTGATCG
>JAYTRQ010000034.1:0-2426 GCA_043746125.1 Armatimonadota bacterium
GCGGGTAGCACTTTGCGCCCGTTGGGCAGGACGCCGTGGAAGTAGTTGCCGTCGGCGAACTTCGCCGGCCCGGCCGTCAGCTCGGCCCCGGCGTACTTCGGATCGTGGGTGCCGTAGGCAGGGGAGGTGACCGTGCCCCAGTTTCCCGCCGTGATCTGTGCGTGGGCGGCCGTCCCGGCCATGAGGGCAAGGAAGGCCGCCCCCAGCGCCGCGGCTCCGTTCTTGACTTTACGCGGAGTCTTGTTGGTTATCATCGGTGACGTGTCTCCTTAATCTTCGCCTAGCTTTGGCTGATCTTTGGCTGATCTTTAAGTGTCTCTATTCGGCTTTCGCCGTGCGGCGGCGGGCGACGGCCAGTCCGCCCAGACCGAGCAGAAGCATCAGGCCCAGCGAGAGGGTCGTGGACGCCTCCGGCACCGGGGCAGCGTTGATCTGTACGGTGCGAAAGACAGAGTTGTCGCCGTCATTCAGCAGGCTGAACTGGCCGATGCCGACGCCGCGCGAGGGAGCGCCGAACAGGCTGGCCGAGAAGTAGTCGGAGACGACCTGCTGGGACTGCATCGTCGGATCCAGGGTGTTCTGCAAGGTCAGGGTCAGGGTGGAGCCGGGGTTAAGGCCATTGTCCAGCCCGCCGGTCAGAACGGCGGACGTCAGGGCGCCGTGCTGCGGGTCGGACAGGACGCCGCCCGTCGGGCCGTTGAAGTAGAAGGACTGGGTTTCCAGTGCCAGCGTCCCCGTGTCCAGAGTGGGCACGGACAGGATGGAGGCGAATCCGTCGGCGAACTTCTCATGGATCTGGAGGTTGGTGAAAGTAAGGTCATCGGTCACAGGAAAGATCGGGTCGCCGCCCGAGAAGGTGTCGTTGACAACCTGGAACGAGTAGGGGCTGCCTGCGGCGGAGGCGCTGCCCGCACACGTCAAACAGGCGAGACCGAGCAGGGCGGCGGCCCGCAGCAACCGGGGCAAGGGAGTGGGGTTCATGGGTGCTCCTTCTGTTCAGGAAAACGAGTCTAATTCCCCGCTATCTTACTGGGCTTTTGTTAAGCCGACATTAAGGCAAGGTTAAATCTCGCTCAGACAGAGGAGGCGAATGCGGGTGAGGATCAGGGCAGGCTGGAGTAGCGGGCCAGCACGGCGTCTTCCACCGACGGGCGCGGCTTCTTGGACACTTGCAGGAAGATGATCGTGCCCTGGGCATCCGTGCAGAGTGCCAGCGAGTCGGTGGATTGCAGCATCAGGTGGAAGCCCATGCCCAACGACACGCGCGTCGAGAAGCCCTGTTCCAGCGTCGCCCGCGCCAAATGGGCGGGGGCGATCCCGCCCCCCCTGTCCTCGATCTGGACTGTGACGGCGTCCTCGTCCGCCCAGACCGTCGCCTTCCCGCCGTTGCCGTGCTTGATGGCATTGGTCGCCGCCTCGGTCGTCGCCGTGCAGAGGTCGCCGATGCGCTCCACGTTCAGGCCCGTCATCTTGCCGATCTTCATCAGCTTATGGCGCAGCACGGAGGCATCCGAGGGTTCCCGCAGCACCTGGACGAGATGGGGCGTCTGGCCGGAGAGGGCCGGGGGAGGCATGTCCCTAGACTCGACGAGCCGCAGTTTGCCACCAGTCACGGCCAGCAGGACGTCCCGGTTGAAGACGCGCCTCTGCTCCTCGCTCTCCACCAACCGTCGGTTCGCATCCGCCAGGCTCTTATTGGTCCGGTTCAGGTTGCCCAGAGTGGAACGCAGCCGGCCCGTAATGATGGCGATGGTGAACGTGCCGAGCAGCAGCGCCCCGAACTCGATGGCCTCAGCCACATGAGGGAATGACACCAGGGCTAGACCGTGCTTGTTGTCTGTGAAGAGATAGAGCCGCGCCAGGCAGAGGGCCATGACCGCGCTCAGGATGCCGCCGCGTGTCCCTAAAAAGGCCGCACCGATCGCGACGGGGATCAGGTACAGGATCGTGTAGGGTCGGTGGACGCCCGGCACGTCCAGAATGGCGATCTCGACCCATGTGCAGCCGACCAGGAGCAGTGCAGTCAGAAGAGCGGCCCCGGCCGCGCTTAGGGGCTGCATTACGGCTATCTGTTTCATAGGGGTATCGTGGTGATGTTATCGTACGGACCAGTTCCTTTGATGCGAGGAAATCCAGGCGTTTCTCCCTTCTTGACTCTGTCAAAAAAAGCATCAAAGGCAAGCGAAACGCCGGGAACGGCATCTTGCAGGACTTGCAAATGGACCTCCGCGAGTTCTGCGTGGCTCTCTTTCCAGACAGGGAGGGAGGCTTGCTGATCGTATCGGCTTACGGAGACCTGCGCCCTCTCAGAGTAACTTATCCCTCCCTAAAGGGAGGGGCATTGACACTGCTCACGCAAGCCAGAGCGTGTCCATAGGGCAAGTTACGATGCCCCGTGCTTCCAGCCCTTTGCGGCGTATGTTCTG
>JAYTRQ010000035.1:0-7645 GCA_043746125.1 Armatimonadota bacterium
GCCTGGAGATCAGCGGCCGTGACGCCGGCGGGGTGCATCTGCGCGAGCAGGCGGGCGATGGCGACCGCGAACTCATAGCGGGTCATCGGGCGGCGGCCACCGTAGGTGCCGTCCGGGTAGCCGATCACGATGCCGGCTTTCTGGAGGGTGTCCACCGACTGGTAGGCCCAGTGGTCGGTGGGGACGTCAGCGAACGGGCCACTGGCCGCCTGAGCGTGGGAAACGGCGGGCAGGCCTAGGAAGGCCATGCTGGCGCCGGCGAGAAGTACGAGTGACTTCTTCATGGAGCGTTTCTCCTTCGACATGTCTCTTGCATCCGGGTGGCTCCCACGGAGCCAGGCTGGAGGTCCAGCGGTTGGAAGCAGAGCGCGATAGGCTGGCAAGTCGGAGGTCGCTTTTTCCCCAGGAGTATCCATGTTGCCTCCCAGGGACTAGAGCGTCTTCGTCTCGCCTCACGTGTCGCGGTGCCGCCTCGCGCGGAAGATCCCATCTGTCGTGCTTTTATGGGGTGACCGGATGCATGCCGTCCTCCACCAGTGGAGGATCAGCTGGGCGCAGCGTTTTGGGTCTGCTCCCACCTCGCTAGACAAACGGTGGAACTGTTTGTTTCACGATTGGTCGTTATATATCCATTTTTTTTACAAAATAATCTTCCGCGAGCATTAGTGCCGCGTAATCGTCGTAGGGCGTCTCCGGCGAGCGTAGGCCATTTGGCAACAGACGCCGCCACCCATAGGCAGGGTTCTCGCGCAAAAACCGCTCGCGGGCGCGGGCCGATGTGTTATGTTCGTCCACGACAAGAAGAGGAATTTGGGGAAGAGATTGGGCCACGGCGCGGCGAAGCGTGGCACTGTTCGTGCCGCCGCCGATCAACATTTGCGTGATTTCAGGGCGCCGCCGCAGGACTTCCGCGACGGCCAGTGTCAGCCGCTCGGTCTCCACAACGGCACGCTCCAGACATAGCGGTGGGAGGGGGCCGGAGACAACGGCGAGGCCGCACTTGGCACGGCCGGGGTCTATAGCGAGGATGGTTTGTAGAGGCGGGGTGGTGGTCATGAAAGGGGCAAAAAGATCAAGGCTATGCGTTGAAACGCGCGGCTCACCGGCCTTCGGTCAAGAAGTACCGCTTCTGCACTGGCAGACCCGGAGGGCGCGGCACTCAGATTGCGCGGGTTTATCTCCGTGAAGCGGTGGTTCCTGGCGTCTGCGGCAGCTGGCCGTGCGTTTCAACGCATGGTTTTGATCTGTGCAATAACGCCGTTTTCAACTACTCGTCCTTCCGCTCATGACTGCGTGACACTCGATGAGGGTCACAGTATTTTCCCCTTCTCTGTCGGTGTGGCCGCTGCCCCGGCCGGCACGGTATTCTGCCCTTCCAACACGTCTAACTTCAGACGCAGCAGGTCGCCGCTGTAGGTATCTTCGGCGGCGGAGGCCGTGACGCGGGCATCAGGACCGGCCTGCTGGATCTGCTTGACTAGGGCCAGAGTGGTCGGGCTGTCAATCGGCTGGCCGACCAGAGCCTCGCCGGAGAGCGGGTCACGAAGCGGGATGATACCCTTGTCAAGTGCCTTGGCGCGGACGTTGTGCGTCAGAAAGGCCTGGAGGCGCTTCAGGATGACGTCCTCTGCCTGCCCGCCGTCCACCAAAGCGCTGGCGATGACCGTGTCCTTCGGAAAGATCATGACGTTGGCGTACGGTCGCAGATCCAGCTTGACGGTCTCACCCCCGAAGGTATTGTCGCGGGCACGGGCGACGACCACGATGCTCGGAAAGAAGCCACCTTTCTCGGCGATGTTCTGTGTCAGAGCGTCCAGGGCGGCCTCGCGGGCCGCCGCGCCGCCCTCCGGGTTTTCGCCCAGGGCGGGGATCAGGACGGCGGGCGAGTTGTCCAGCCCGCCTGCCCCACGCTTGCGGGCCGTCAACTCCACTTGGTCCAGAAATACAGCAAGCTCACGCCGCAGCGATTCGGGAGGCTGTGCGGCCGAGACCACGGTGCGGCCCAACTCTTCGTCGTGCCGGAAGATCAGTGCATGAGCGAGCGAGGCTTGCAAAAGCCCCTGCTGCCGGCGGCTCTGGCGGAGCAGCCGGTCGTTCTCGGTGTGAAGCCGGTCCTGCTGAACGCCCAGGCTGAGAACGTTCCTGCTGGCCTCCACGAGCTGAGTGTTCGCGACCTGATACTGCCGCTGGGCCTCCTGAACCCCACGCCGCGCCGATTGGACGCGAACACGAGCATCGGACAATTCCAGCCGCGTCGTGCCCAGGCCTGATTTGGTGGCGGCAAGTTGCTGCTGCGCCGCGACCAGGACCGCCTGACGCTGGGCGAGGGCGATCTGGCTGCGCGTCAGGCTACTTTGCGCCAGTGCCAGTGTGCCTGAGACCAATGCCAGTGTTTCCCGCGCCCGGTCCGCTTCCGCCTGTGCTCGGACGGCGTTGCTCTGGGCTTGGGCCGCCCGCTCGCCGTCCGCCAGTGCTTGGCGTTCAGCCTCCAAGTTGTGCCTGGTCAGATCGGCGTTCTGACGTGCTAGGAGCGTTTCTGAGGCGATAAGCTGCGGACCGCGCAGCAGGGCGGTCTTGAACTCGCTGTCCAGAAGAAGCAAGAGAAGAAGAGTGACCACGGCGATGCCGCCGCCGGACAGGACGGTCCAGAGCATGGCCGTGTGCCGGGGGCGCAGCCCGAACGTCGAGCGCCGCTTTTTGCCGATATAGCTGCCCAGACGGTCACCGATATAGGCGGTCGCACCGCCCATGACAAACAGAACGAAGGCGATGAAAACTGCCGTGCCCATGATCCTCTAGTCCTAAATCGCCAAATCTTAAATCGCCAAATCCTAAGTGGACGCCTTCCAGGTCAGGCCGGCCCCAACGATCAATCCGAGTATGTTGGGCAGCCACGCTGCTACGAGTGGGGGAACCGCCCCCCCAGTCGCGAGACTGCTCATGCTGTTAAAGACCACATAGTACCCCAACATGATCGGCAGCGCCCAGACAAACCCGCTGATTTTGGCCGAGCGCGGGGGCCGCAGCCCCAGCGGTGCACCGACCAATCCGAAGATCAGGCAGGAGAAGGGTAGAGAGACTTTGAACCACAGGCTCACCTCAGCGTTTAGGACGTCGCTGCGATTGCCGCCGCTGGCCTTCAGCTCGCTGATCTGCCGCTGCAAGTCCCGGAAGTTCAGCGTCTCGGGGTCCCGCTGCAAGAAGGCCATGTTCTCCGGCGTCTTGTTGATGTCTTCCGTTTTCGTCTTCAGGAACGTGGTCGTGCCGCCGATCCCCCGGCAGTCGGAGACGAAGCCATTGTACAGCGTCCAGGTCTTGAAGCCGTCGCCCCGCGCGATGGCCCGCTCGGCGTAGAAGATCTCGCTGGGGCGGCCGTCCGGGTCGTAGACGGTGATCGTCACCTGGCGAAGGGCCTTGGCGACGACGTCGTAGCCTTTTTCCACATGGACGGCCACCCGCAGTTTGCCGTCCGGCCGGTCGGCGAGATCTAACGGGCGCGTCGTCTCGCCGATGATGTCCTGGCGGTGGTTGTTGAAGTCCGCCACGCGGGCCGTGGCGTACGTGGCGATGCGGTCGTTGAAGGCATAGTTGACCAGGCTAACGGCGAGGCCCAGGGCGAGTACGGGGACGATGATTCGCTGGAACGAGATGCCGCCCGCGTACAGCGCGATCACTTCAGAGTCGCGCGAGAGCCGGTCAAAGCCCAGCAGGGCGGCCAGGAGCATCCCCATCGGGAAGGTGTAGCGGACAAATTGGAGGAAGTCCCAGCCGATAAACTGCGCGATGATCCACCAGGGGAAGCCGAGAGCCTGGAAGCGGGACGCGGCCAGGAGCGGGCCGGTGATCAGGAAGATGACCGAGAAGACGGCGATGCTCGCCCCCAGTTTGGGAACGAGGTCGTTCAGGACCAGCCGGTCTATGAGCTTCAGGGGGAGTGGGCTCACAATGTTAGAGACCCTCCCGGCCCGCGCCGCATCATCAGCGTGATGTTCTCGCCCAAGTAATACTTTTGGGCGATGGGGTCGTTAATCAGTTCCAACGCCGTCCCCGACGTTTTGATCTCGCCCTCCGAGATGATGTATGCGCGGTCCGTGATCGCAAGCGTTGCCTGGACGTTATGGTCCGTGATCAGGACGCCGATGCCACGGTCCTTGAGTTCACGGATGATCTCCTGCAAGTCTTCAATGGCAATGGGGTCTACGCCCGTGAACGGCTCGTCCAGCAGGATAAACGCGGGCCGGGTCGCCAAAACACGGGCGATCTCGATGCGCCGCCGTTCACCGCCCGAGAGTTGCCGGGCGAGCATGTGCCGCCGAGCAACCATGTTCAGGCTTTCCAGCAGGTCTTCCAGGCGCTCCTTGCGCTCAGCCTTCGTCAGAGGCAGCATTTCCAGCACGAGCATGACGTTCTGCTCCGCCGTCAGGCCCCGGAAGGCGCTCGGCTCCTGGGCCAGGTAGCCAATGCCGGCGTGGGCGCGTCGGTACATCGCCAGCCGCGTGATGTCCAGGTCGTCCAGGCGCACCCGCCCACCGTCCGGCTTGACCAGGCCGACCATCATGTAGAATGACGTCGTCTTGCCGGCCCCATTCGGCCCGAGCAGGCCGACGACCTCACCCGGTGCGATCTCCAGGGAGACTCCGTTGACGACCTTGCGGCCCTTGTAAGTTTTTTGCAGGTTCTCCGCGCGTAGGATTGGCATGGCTCTTTAATTTATCGCATGTGTTATTGGGCGGGCGTGAATGTGATGTGACCCGGCCCAGTGTCCAGGCGGGGGTAGTCATCCCCCTGCCCCAGCAGGAGCGTAGCGTGGTCGGTCGTCGTCTCCGACGGCCCGGCGAGAAAGCCCGACGTCGTGATGACTTTGACGTGGCCGGTGAAGCTCATCGTGATGCCGTTCGGCCGCGACTTGTCCGGCACGTAGACAGCATGGTCGGCAAAAATGTGGTACGCCTGGCTTTCCAGCGGACGCCGGACGTCGGCGATGACCTGGACGCCTGCGGCCGGATCACCTTCCGCGTCCACCTTGTTGAGCGGCGTCTTGCCGGCCGCATTTCCCTTGGTCTTGTCAAACAGGAACATCAAAGTCTCGCACGACAGATCATAGTTCTCGGACGTCATACGGACCTGGCCCGCGAACTGTGCGAAGCCAGGCCTGTAGGTCGCCGGTTTTTTGTAGTCCAGGCTGACCCGCCCCAAGCTGAACGCGGCCGGCTTGCCCGACTCCCCCTGGGCGGAAAGTAAGGTCGGCACGGCGGACGCGGCGAGTATCAGGCCGATTACGGGCAAGGTTGTTTTGTGCAAAGGAGCCTCGGAGGAAACTAAAATATGCCGGTCGCGTGGCCGGCCCCCATGCGGAACGACTTCATCTGGGTGTCGGCTTTTAGCCACGGGCCGGTCGCCGTCGCACCCGACTTGCCATCGCGGTAGACGACGTGCCCCGTCGCCACGATCTGGTCGATGCGGGCGTTGGGATACCAGACAACTTTATCCGCCGTTAGTTTCGTCCCCGGCTGCATCAGCGATTTAATCACCACGCCGCCGGTCGCCGTCACAACTACCGTCTTCTGATAGCTGCTCCCGACCGCGTGGGGAGCGGTCAGCACCGCTGCCGGTGCCCCACGTTGATACAGCCGCGCCCAGACCCCGGTCAGGTTTCCCAGAAGGCTCAACCCGCCGGTGCCGTCAACCGCCTTGACATGCGCCTCAACCAGCAAATGGCCGGGGTACTTCTGATCGGGCACCTGGAACACAAGCGTTTGGCTGTCCACGCTCATGTTGACCGGAGCAGGAGGCGTTTTTTTACCCGGCTGTGCGGCCGTAGCCCCCACAGCGAGGGATAGAGATAGAAGCAGCGCGGCGGCGCGGCAGTTTACGAGTGGCATACTCTCAGTATACGCAAAAATGGCCCGTTCAGTAACGCGGGCTAAGATTCTTTTCGCCAGCCTTGTGCTTCTCTCCTTGACACCAAAGCGGAGTGGCTATATAATTAGGGTGATACTTTCTGACTGAGAAACGGGGTGCAGATGGCACGAGCAGTAATTACCGGCGGGGCCGGCTTTTTAGGATCCCACTTGGGGGATCGCCTTCTGGCAGAGGGGTACGACGTGGTCGCGGTGGACAATCTGGTTACCGGCAGCCGGGACAACGTCGCCCACCATGACGGCGCCCCACGCTTTGAGTACGTCCAGGCGGACATTATCCAGCCGTACACCGTCCCTGGCCCCGTGGACGTCATCTACCACTTCGCGTCGCCGGCCAGCCCCGTGGACTATCTGGAACTGCCACTTGAGACCTTGCTGGTCGGGTCGGTCGGCACGCACCATACTTTAGATTTGGCGAGAGAGAAAGGAGCACGGTTCCTTATGGCTTCCACGTCGGAAGTCTACGGCGACCCGACTGTCCACCCTCAGCCAGAAGAGTATTGGGGAAACGTCAATCCGCACGGGACCCGGGCTGTTTACGACGAGGCCAAGCGGTACGCTGAGGCCGCGACATTCGCCTACCGCCGCAAGTTCGGGATGGACGCCAAGATCGTGAGAATATTCAACAGCATCCTGGCCCATGAGACAGTCGCTGTCTTCGACGGCGATGACATGCACCTAACTTCCATCGGCGAGTTCTCTTCGCGGCTGGAAAATGAGATTGTCCAACGCCCGCATCGTCTGCGCGTCCCCTCCTTTGATCCCGCGACGGGGCGGGTGACTTTGCACGAGGCGAGCGCATTAATCAAGCACCCACCGGTCCGTGACGACGCCTTTGTGCTGAAAACCCGCTACGGACGGCACATCCATGTGACGGGAGACCACAGCGTGTTTCGACGGAGCAAGACGGGAGTGCCGGAGGCGATGCCGGTGCGCGAGATGCGCGTCGGCGATCATGTGGCGATCGCGGGATGCCTGCCGGTCGTTGAGAAGGACCGCCCGACCGTCAATTTGGGCGAGGAGTGGATCGCACGGGCCACGTCGCCGGTTCAACTGTGGGAGATAGGGCTGGTCTCGGACGAAATGAAGCCACTGATCGCAGCCAATAGAGCACTGGTGTGGCGGATGTTTGAGGACAGTGGACGCCACGTCGACAGCGCCTCTCCGCACAACACGGCCGGATGCGTCCTGCGAAGATGCGAACGAGACGGCGTCCTGCCGCTGTTCATCTGGAACCGTCTGCGTCGCGACCTCGGACTTGGTTGGCCGGCCGGAGCGAGGCTTCGGCTGTTGCTGGGCGGATCGAAAAACTCTCTGCCGAATGAAGTGGTCATCTCAGATGACTTCCTGTGGTTCCTAGGCTTCTTCCTGGCGGAAGGGATCGTCGCAAGCTACGTGGATAAAGAGACGCATTTTATAACGATGTGTTCCCATGACGCGGCATTGGAACGTGCCGCCCGTATCCTGCGCGGCAGCCTTGGTGTGAAAGTCAGCGCAGTCGCCGGGGACGCAAAGCGGGGGCCGACCATCTACACCCACGGCAAGCACCTTTGCTGGATGATGGCAGAAGTGTTTGGCTTGGGCGGCCTGTCTCATAGCAAGCGCATCCCCGGATGGGTCATACAACTGCCGCTTTCCCGCCTCAAGCACTTCTTGGAAGGTTACCGAGAGGGCGACGGGACGCACAGCGGGGCAAATTTAGGCAAGAAGCTTAACTTCGTGAC
>JAYTRQ010000036.1:0-2418 GCA_043746125.1 Armatimonadota bacterium
TGAGTGCAGGTATAGTTGTTGGGCGTGGCGACCAGGTATTCGATGTACTGTTGCTTCGTCATAACAGAGTGTACGCAAAATACGAAGCGAAAGTCCTAAGATGGTGATTTTGCGGCAGGTTGAGCGTCTTGTGCCAGAGGATGTTTCTTTGTCTCCAAAGAATAAAGCTGCTGCAAGGAAGCAGGCTCATGACACCTACTACCGCATCGAAAAGAAACTTTCTCCATAACTCCCGCTGCAATTTTAAGAAAAGTAAACTACCTCCTGAGCACTCGTTCAGGAGGTGATTTTTTTGGTCCTCGATCTTGACGATAACAACATCCAAGCCTCGTTGAAGCTAATGCCGAATAACATGGCACGGCTCACCATCACCTACCCCCGCGTTCAGCCCTATTCCACCCGTGTTCTCACCTATCTGTTTCGACTTTTGCAGCCCGCTCCGACACGCCGAGGCAAACGTTTGATCACCACACCGACGAATGCTACGAGGGATTAGGTTAATGCCGCGTCCTTCGCCAGTCATCACCGCCGAGACCGCCCCCCTGGAAGTCCTGGACGACGGGGGCGCGCAGCGCTACGTCCGCGCGACGAAGCTGCTGCGCCTGGCACGGGTGCGGCGGGATGCGAGGTTGAAGGCAGAGACCACTAACAGAAACGGACACGCCCCCGATGCCGGGCAAGGCATCGAGGGCGAGTCACTGACCAGCAGGGGAGACGGACGGAGCGTGCAGACAATGACCGCACAGACACGGTTATTATGACCCCACGCAGAAGTTCCGTCAACCCTATTTCCAAAATAGGAGACGACAATGAGCTATCCGAGTTTCCATGACCCGCGCAGCGTCCTGGTGCTGCCGACGCACTTCTCCTACGGCCTTACCCCCTGGGAGGATTTGTGGGGCTGGCGCCTCACCGTGCCAAAGGCGGGCCTGCTGCGGGCCGCCCTGCGCCACCCCGACTTAGCGCCGGAGGAACACGACGGGCTGCGTGCGGCGATCGTTGCCGAACTTGACTCTCGGCAGATGGCCTACGACCAGGCCCGGAGCTACAGGGGCAGGCCAGTCTGCCGGCGGGGGGGCTTCTGATGGGTGCTTCATTCGACAAGGGGGCCGTGCTGGACGCCATGCGGGGCCGCTTCGATGAGTTCTACCGGCAACACGCGGAGCTGCGGCGGCAGGGGGCGGAGCTGCGCGGCCCGTGCCCGATCCACGGCGGCCAGCGCGATGACAGCTTCTCCGTCAACCCGGAGAGCGGCCTATGGAATTGCTTCGGTGACTGCAAGATCGGCGGGGACGTGTTCACATTCGTGGAGAAGATGGCCGGGGCGGACTTTGCTGAGGCCCTGGGACACGTCGGGGAGTGGGCTAATGTGCAGGCCAATGTCAGAACCTCTCCCCCCCGCGCGAAAAGCGCGGTAAGCGCGGTAAGCCCCCCACGCAGCAAGAGGGTTGTCGTCGCCGCCTACCCCTACACGGATGAGGCCGGCACCCTGCTGTTTGAGGTGCTGCGCTACGAACCCAAAGGCTTCGGCCAGAGGCGGGCGGATGGCGCGGGCGGATGGTCTTACCGTCTCGGTGACGTGCGCCGGGTCCTGTACCGGCTCCCGGCAGTTGTTGCGGCCGTCTCCACCGCCAAGCCGATCTATCTCTGCGAAGGCGAGAAGGACGCCGACGCCCTGGCCGCGCGGGGGGTGGCGGCGACCTGCAACCCCATGGGGGCCGGGAAGTGGGACGCTGGGTACACCGCGTCCCTGGCGGGCGCTGACGTCCGGCTCCTGCCGGACAACGACGAGGCCGGGCGCGGCCATGCCCGGTTTGTGGCCCAGGCACTCGCAGGGGAGGCCCAGCGGGTGCGCGTCGTCTCTCTCCCCGACCTCCCGGAGAAGGGCGATGTGAGCGACTGGCTGGCCTCGGGAGGGACCGTAGAACAGCTCGAAACTCTGTCACAGGCGGTCGCGCCATCGCAGGCTGCGCGGGAGAAAGCATCGAAAGGGCCGCCGCAGCCTGCTGATGCCATGTTCCATGGTCTGGTCGGGGAGTTCGTTCGCGCCGTCGCGCCGCACACGGAGGCAGACCCCGTTGCCGTTCTGTTCTCCGTCCTTGTGAGCTTCGGTGTCGCAATTGGGCGCTACTCTTACTGTAAAGTCGGGCCTGCCGAGCATTACGGTAACCTGTTCGGGGTGATCGTCGGTGACACCGCCTCGGGCAAGGGGACGTCTTGGAGCCTGGCGAAAACCCTTCTAAAGATCGCGGACCCTGTATTGGTTGACAAACGCATCAAGGGTGGCCTCAGCACCGGCGAGGGCCTAATCACGAATGTTCGTGATTCGCTCATAAAGAATGAGCCGATTCGGGACAAGGACAAGAAGATCGTGGGCTATCAGGAAGTCGTTGTGGACGAGGGGGAAAGCGACAAGCG
>JAYTRQ010000037.1:0-2418 GCA_043746125.1 Armatimonadota bacterium
AATCACGTCAAGCGGCTCAAAGGGCCGGTCCTGGTCCACGTGCTGACGGTCAAGGGCAAAGGTGTTTCGTACGCCGAGGCGAACTCGCGGACGTACCACGGCTTGGGCAAGTTTAGCCCGGACGACGGCAAGACCGAGGCCAAGACGGCGGGCGTCTCGTACACGGACGCCTTCGTCAGTACGCTGAACGATCTGGCTGAGACGGACGACAAGATCATCGGAATCACGGCCGCGATGCCGGACGGGACAGGCTTGAACAAGTTTGCCAAGCTGCACCCGGAGCGGTTCTTCGACGTCTGGATCGCCGAGCAGCACGCCGTCGTGTTCGCGGCAGGCCTGGCGGCGGAGGGCTTCAAGCCAGTCTGCGCCATCTACTCAACGTTTTTGCAGCGGGCGTATGACCCGATCATTCACGACGTCGCCTTGCAGCGCCTGCCCGTGCGCTTTTTCCTGGACCGGGCCGGGCTGGTCGGGGACGACGGCGGAACCCATCACGGCGTTTTCGATCTGGCCTACCTGCGATGTGTCCCGAACATGGTCATCCTTGCTCCCAAGGACACGGACGAGATGCGAGCCATGACGCGGTTCGCGCTGGCCTATGAGGCCGGACCGATTGCCGTCCGCTACCCACGCGGGGGCAGCCTGGCCTCGGTCGGGACCGGGCCGGAGATTGTGCTGGGCCGGGCCGAAACGCTGCGCGACGGAACCGACGTCGCCCTTTTAGGCATCGGGGCGGGCGTGGAAATCGCCCTGGCGGCGGCGGGCCTTCTGGCCGAGCAGGGTGTTTTCGCAACCGTCCTAAACGCCCGCTTCTGCAAGCCGCTGGACGCCGAAGCGATTATCGGCGCGGCGCGGCGGTGCGGCGCGGTGGTGACGGTGGAGGATGGGGTCGCGCAGGGGGGATTTGGGTCGGCCGTGCTGGAACTCCTAGCGGAACGCGGAGCGCTTGTCCCGACGAGCGTGATCGGTCTGCCGGACCACTTCATTGAACACGGGACGGTGCCTAAGCTGCGGGAATTGGCCGAGCTGACAGCGGAAGACGTGGCTCGAAAGGCCCTGGCGCTGATGCCGCCGCGCCCCGTCACGCGGATGAACGGACACGGGAAAGTGGCAGAAAAGTTGGAGAAGGTGACGGCGGGGGTCGGTTCGTAATGGCACGAAAGGTCAGAAAAGGCCCCCCGGCCCCCAATTCTGGGAAAGTCGGACTGGGGACAGGGCGGACACCGTGGGCGGGATACGCGGCTGTGGGCCTAGCGTGTCTTGCGCTGGGATCGGGCGGGACCTATTTTGCGCTCAAGCCACAACTCGCGCAGGCTTCGGCCTCTCGAACGCTGTCGGCGCAGGCCGCACGGGATCAGGGCAATCAATTGGAAGATGCGGGGCAGTGGGCGCAGGCGATCACGGCCTACCAACAGGCAATCTCCGGCGGCCTGGACAACCCGGACATTCGGACGGATTTAGGCGTGGCCTGCTTCAAGGCGAACCAGCCGAAGAAGGCATTGGAAGAGTACGCCCAGGCGCAGCGTCAAAGCCCCGGTCACGAAAACAGTTTGTACAACCAGGGTATCGCGTACGCGGCCCTCGGGGACACGGCGCGGGCCGTGGACGTTTGGCGCTCCTACCTCAAGCGCTTCCCGCAGGGACAGCACGTGGCCGGGGCACAGCAGCTTATCACGCAAATTCAGGCACACGGTTCGCTTACCTCCCCTCCATCAAATCCCTGATTTCACAGATCCCGCCGCTGGAACACAACCAAGCCGAGTACGAAGAAGAAAACGATGTAGGCAAGGATGTAAGCCATGTCGGCCGTTGAAGTTGCCGCCACGGCCGCCGCCTGCGTTGGGTCCCCCTGGGCGGCGATCAAACTCAAGTCCAAACCGGCGCTGTCAGGCGGGGCCGGGCCGAGGATTCCCGTCGCGGTCAGCCCCCGCGTGATCCAGTGGTTCATCCGGCCGAGCGGCGCGATGTATCCGGCTGCCCGACTCAGTGTATCCAGAAGGGGCAGGTCCAGTCGCGTGGGGAGCGAGAGGTTATGCAACAGGTCTTCCGCCAGGGCGATTCCAGCCGCAATCAGTGCCAGGCTCGAAGACAGGGCATAGGTGGCGAAGGTCGAGAAGAACAGCGTCAGCGTCGTGAAGAGCAGCGGGAACAGGCCCGCCGCCAGGATGCCCCCCCACAGGTGCGCGTGGTACGTGCCGGTCTGACGCCAGATGGCGAACGCCAGCAGGCCGCCCCAGCCCACAACGCAGACCGCCAGCAGGGTGAGGATGCCGAGCCACTTACCGACGTAGACCGCCATTCGGGGAATCGGCTTCGGCACGATGACCGACAAAATGCCCCGGTCAACTTCCGAAGAAATGGCCCCGGCGGAGAGGGCGACCGCCAGCACGGACCCGAAGAACTTGATCGTCCCGCACC
>JAYTRQ010000038.1:0-2413 GCA_043746125.1 Armatimonadota bacterium
GAGGCGGCCTGGTTGGCGAACGACTGGGCCAAGCCGATCTCGTCCGGCGTGAACGAGCGCGGGCCGGCATAGGAGAGAGTAAGAACCCCCGTCGCCCGCCCGGCATAGAGCAGGGGCAGGGCCAGCAGGGCGCGGAGCGGCCCGTCGGGCAGCGGGGGGTTGGCCTGGGGGACGCGCGACGTAAAGACGCCGGAAAGGACAGCATTGAGGGCCTCTTTGCTCCCGCCCCAGGCGAGGCCAGTGGCGGCACGGCGGGACCATGCGCCGGGGCCGACGCCCTGGTCCCAAAGGGCGTAACCGTCGGCGTCCAGCACGCGCCGGGCGATGCCGACGACGCCGTCTAAAACGCGGTCCGGGTCGAGTTCGGCGGCGATCTGGTTGGCGGCGGCCTGCAAAGCCTGAGACCGGGCGAGAAGCTCCTGGGTCTGCTGGGCGAGTTGGGCGTTCTCCAGGGCAACGGACGCCTGGGCGGCCAGGGTCTGTGCGAACCCGGCGACATCCGGGGAGCGCAGGCGGATGGACGGGTCGAGCAGGCAGAGCAGGCCAAGGGCACGGCGGTCGCGGGAGCGTAGGACGAAGAGGTAGCCAGGCCCGGCTAGAAAAGCGGCGTTTTTCGGCAGACCTAGGGCGGCGGGGGCGCTGACGACGTAATGAGCGGGCAGGTCTGCACCCCCAGCCTGGGGCTGGCTTTGGTCGGACGTGGCGGCGAGGGAGAGCGCCGACACGTTCTGGGTCAGCGGGTGATCAAAAAAAGACTGGATCAGGGCGCGGCCCTTTTCGCTCTCATCGCGGGCCGCCTCGTCGTCGTGAGCGGCGAGGGGCTGGAATTGTTGGGCCTCTTCCAGATAGCGGTAGACGGCGACGCGGCGGCAGGGCAGGATGCGGGCGGCCTCGTCGGCGAGTATCTGCATCAGCAGCGGGGCGTCGGACGAGGCCGCGATAGCGTCCCCGGTCCGGGCAATCAGTGAGCGCAGGATCTCGTCGCGCCGGGCGGTCTCGTGATAAAGGCGGGCGTTCTCGACGGCCACGGCGACGGTGGCGCTGATGGTCTCCAAAAGCGTCTGATCTTCATCGGCGAACCCATACAGCGGGTTCAAGGCCCCCCCCCGGTTGCCGACGAGCAGCACGCCCAGCACAACGTCCTTCTTCTTGATAGGGACGGCCATGACATTGCGGAGCTTCAGGGCGGCGGCGGCGCGGTCCGACCGCCAGGTCTCTTCCAGGCCATGCTGACGCTGGGTGACGCCGGTCCGACGAGCCAGATCAACGGCACCTGCCCCAATGCGCTCCGTGAGGGCCTGCTGCATGCCGGGCGTGAGGTTGTAGAAGGCCTGGGCAGTGGGCAGGAAGGCCGGAGTGGACTCATCGGAGAACAGCCACAGCGCCCCGAGTTCGCTGTCCACGGCCAGCGTGACCTCCTTAATGGCAACGATCAGGACCGTCTGCAAATCCAGCGTGCCGCTGATGGCGCTGTCTATGGCGTGAAGGGATTGCAGCTCACTGTTCTGCCGCGTAACCTTCTGTTGCATGGTGTCGAAGGTCCGCAGCAGGAAGGGGGCGAGGACGATGGCGAGGACGGCGGCCACAGTATCGGTGACGACCGCGGCCCCGGTCGTCCCGGCCAGCCGGTGCGGCACCAGGAGAGTGATGACGAGGTTGAGCAGGGCAAAAACGAGGATGCCGATGACGGCCGACAGCCAGGAGATGCCGCCGGGCCGGGCGTTTGAGCCCGATAGAAGTGGTAGGTTCATGGGTTTGAGCAAGGTGGGAAGGCACTCGTGCGTGTGCGTCCCGTACGTGCCCCCTCCAAGCGAGCCAGTTCGAGTAGTTGAAAACGGCGTTGTTGCATAAACCGGTGAGGCCCCTCTGCGGCGCTCAACCGGCACTGGAAGTGCCGGCCTACACGAAGGAAGTGCCTCCGGCACTCAAGGTCTCGCAGCCCCGGAGGGGCTTTCTCCGAGTAGACCGGTGTTTTAACACCGGGTTCTTTCACACCGGGTTCGGGGAACGGTGAGCGGGCGACTGCATTTATGCAACAACGCCGTTTTCAACTACTCGCATCTCGAATCCTCTCTCCCACTCTACACCTTAAACCGGATGTTCAGGATGTCGCCGTCTTTGACCGGATAGTCCTTGCCTTCCAGCCGCAGCTTGTTGGCGGCCTTGGCCGCGTCCCACGTCCCCGCCGCGATCAGGTCGTCAAACGCCAAGACTTCGGCGCGAATAAATCCCCGTGCCAAATCCGAATGGATGCGCCCCGCCGCCGCGACGGCCGAAGCGCCCTGGGCAACGGTCCAGGCGCGGACCTCGTCCTCGCCGACGGTGAAGAACGACATGACGCCTAACGTCTGATAGGCCGCCCGAATCAGGCGGTTGCCCGCCGGCTCGCTGATGCCGTAAGAGTCCAGAAACT
>JAYTRQ010000039.1:0-7610 GCA_043746125.1 Armatimonadota bacterium
GCTTCTGTTATACTTGGCGGCAGAGGAAGAAACGATGCCGTCTCCGACTGAGGATAGCCCGCCCCCTGCCGTAGACCTTCTGCGGATGCACTCCCTGAAGGCCTTCTTGGAGATGGCGCGTCGCTACGCCCCCCTGGAAGAGACGCCTTTCTGGGAGGAGGTCGCCGCCTTCAACCGCATGCCCCAGCCCAACGTAGACCAGTATTACGGCCAGTACGTCGCCGTGTATCAGGGCAACATTGTCGACAGCGACTTCGATGAGGCCGAACTCGCCCTGCGCTTCTACCGCACCTTCGGCTACGTCCCGGTCTACATTCACAAAGTCGGCACGGAAGAGGGTCTGGTGGACACTGAGGAAGAGGTGTGAGCGTGGAGCGCGTAGACATCCTGCCCGTGCCCAGCCTGGACGTCCAGACCGGCCTGCTGCTGGCGATGCTGGACGACAACACGAAAGATTGGCGCGAGGAGTTGGGCGAGGTCTCCCAAGAGACGCTGCTCTGGCAGCCATTCCCTGGCGGCCACAGCATCGGCGTTCTCATCCTGCACATCGCCGACGTCGAAGCCAACTGGCTCCACGAAGTGGGGGCCGGACAACCGCAGTCCGAAGAAGAATTGTCGCGGCTGCTCTCCGCGGAGACTCAGCAGTACCAGCTCTCCTGGCCGACGCCACCCGACCATCCCCTCTCCTGGTACTACGCCCAGCACGACGCCGTCCGCGCCCGCACCCATGAACTGGTTGTGGCTTTGGACGACCCGGAGCATCTGGGCATCAAAGAGAAGTACCAGGGCAAGAAGGAGTTCACCCTGCGCTGGCTCCTCCATCACGTCCTCACTCACGAGGCCTATCACGGCGGTCAGGCCGTGCTGCTTTCCATCCTGCATGGGCGGCAAACGAAGATGGAGGGTTGAAATATTTTGTGCCGGAACTCGCTCTCGGTGCGCTCTCGCCACCGCAGACACAGTTCACGGAAAAGTTCGGCGGTCTGCCCTGGGGCCTGCCAACGGCTCGGTGGCCGCTGTGCCGTGAGTGTGGGAACCCGCAAACGCACCTCGCCACGTTCATTCACAGTGCGGAACGGCTCGATTTAGGCGCGGAAGGCCGCGTGGTGATGGTCTTCCAATGTGGTTACTCACCCAATGAGACAAACTGCGCCAATTATGATGCCGACAGCGGCGCGAACGCCGTCGTTTTCCTTGACGCTCACGAACTCGGCATCGGTATAACCGAGCCGCCCGACCCCGGCGCTCCGAAAGGGATTGAGATGCGCGTCACAAATTGGGTGGAACAATACGATTTGGTGACGGCAGAGTCTGAACCCTCTTTCTACAAGGCCGACGGATGGTATGATGAGGTTGATGAGGCGCGTGAGGCTGTGGACGATAGCATCGGTGACTGTGCGAAAATGGGGAGCGTGCCATGCTGGATGCAGGAGCCTGAAGAAGTAGACCCGGCTTTCCGCTTTGCCGCTCAACTCGCGATGTACTACCACTTCCCCGATCCGATTCCATCAGCAGATGATGTTGGAGTCGTAGTGTCGGTCGGACGCCCAGAAGAAGACTGGCCACTCTCGGACCCAAGACGCTGGGACCCGAGCCTGATCTACGATGTTCAAAAACCGGCCCATCCAGATCCCGCCCTGCGGGGCCATATCTACTTTTCGGACTTGACGCTTAAACGTTATGGTTCCGGCTTTGACGTGGAGGCCGTCGAGTTCGGCGACGGTGGGAAGGGATTTTTGTTCGTTCACCCCGACCCCCTCGCACCTCGCGGCCTGTTCCTATGGCAGTGTGGCTAACCTGTGTTCTTCATCCCTGCCGCCACGCCATTTATAGACAGCAGAACCGCCGCCCGCAAATCGCGGCGCTGCTGAAGCAAGGCATCGTTCTCACCCTCCGACGGCGGCAGGGCGCGGAGGCGCTTCAGTAGTTCGATTTGCAGGTACGAGAGCGGGTCTACGTAAGGGTTTCGCAGGCGGATGGACTTTTGCAGCACGGGGCTGTTGTCCAGCAGTGCTTCCTGGCCCATGATGCGGCAGAGGATACGGACGGACCAGTCGTACTCTGTCTTGATCGTTCCGTAGATGCGGCGGGCCATGGCCTGGTCGGTTGCGAGGGCCGCGTAGCGAGCGGCGATGTCCATGTCGGCCTTGGCGAGCGACATCTGTGCGTTGTCCAGGGTCGTCGCAAAGAACGGCCACATGCCGTACATCGTCTGAAGTCGGGCCAGATGGGCTGGGGACTGGGCGGCGTACTCCGTTAAAGCCGTGCCGATGCCGTACCAGCCGGGGAGAGTATAGCGGGACTGCATCCAGGAGAACACCCAGGGGATCGCCCGGAGGTCTTCGATGCGGTCTGAGGCGGTTCTCTTGGGCGGGCGGGACCCGATGTTGAGCTGGGCTAGCTCGCCGACCGGCGTTGACTCCTGGAAGAAGCGGACGAACTGCGGGTCATCGTAGACCAGCGCCCGATACGAACGCTCGGCCGTCTTCGACATCGCGTCCATCGCCTCGGCCCATTCGCCCGGCGTTTCCGCCTCTTGAGTCGGCTTTTCCACGCTGGCGAGCAGAACGGCATGGACGACCTGCTCCAGGTTCCGATAGGCCACTTCCTGGTCAAAGTAGCGGGCGGCGATTACCTCGCCCTGCTCGGTGATCTTCAACCTACCCCGGACGCTGCCCGGCGGCTGGGCCAGGATCGCCTTGCCCGCCGGCCCGCCCCCACGGCCCACGGCTCCGCCGCGCCCGTGGAACAGGCGCAAAGCGACATTATGCCGCCGTGCGACCCGGGCGAGTTCCGCCTGGGCGACGTACAGCTTCCAGTTCGCCGTCAGATACCCACCGTCTTTGTTGCAGTCCGAGTAGCCGACCATGACCTCCTGCTGCTCGCCGCGCAGGGTGACGTTGCGCCGATAGACAGGGTTTGACAGGAGCGTGTCCAAGATTTGCGGCGCGTTCTCCAGATCCTCAATGGTCTCGAACAAGGGCACGACATCCACGCGGGACCACCCGCCCTCATCTCGCAGGTCGGCGAGGTGCGCCTCTTTCGCCAGGAGCAGCACAGCCAGCACGTCCGACACGTTCGACGCCATAGACAGGATGAACGACCCGAACGCGGCCGGTTCCAGCGCCTCCATCTTCTCCGACACGAGCCGGAACAGCCCCAGCGTCTTGTTCGATTCCTCATCGTAGCCAAGCAGGGTGGGGAGCAGTGGTCGTCGCCCGGCGATCTCGCGTTCCAGCAGCATGACTTTGTCTGCCTCCGACAGTGTCCGCCACGAAACGCCCTGATCCGTCAGCACGGCTTCCAGTGCACCCAGATACTTGTCTTTATGCTCCCGGATGTCCAGGCCGGCCAGATGGAAGCCGAACAGCCGCGCCTGAAACAGCAACGGGGCCAGGGCGCGTCGGGCGGCATAATGGCCCTTGTTCTGTTCCAACGACCGCTGAATCAGCTCCAAATCCCCGACGAACTCCCCGGCAGAGGCGTATTGCCCTTCGGAAGACGTTTGGGTCCGGCGCAGGCGCTCCCAGACGTATTCGCACTTGCGGCGATACGACTCCGTCGGGCTGCGCCCTGCCGCCTGCGCTGCGACTTCCGGCAGCCGGATGGCGTCTTCGGCAAGTGACGATTCTAGCTCCTCTGAAACGGTGACGTAATGCAGGGATTGGCTCAGGCGGTCGCTCAGGGACCGGACCGCCTGCGTGAACTTACTGAGGGCGAGTTCCCGATGCAGTCGCAGCACCTCGGCGGTGTGTGCCAAAGTGATGGTCGGGTTGCCATCCCGGTCGCCGCCGACCCACGAGCCGTATTCCAAGAAGTTCGGGACGTCGAACGCCTCGCCAGGATAGTTCTCCGACAGGGCCTTTTCCAGATCGGCATACAGACGCGGGCTGACGTCAAAGAACGTCTCGCTGAAATAGAACAGTATGTTCCGGGCCTCGTCCAGCACCGACAGCCGACGCTGCCGCACTTCATCCGTCTGCCAAAGGATCTCGGTTTCGGCTGCAATGTCGTCTGCAAGCCGCTGCTGGTCACTCAAAGAGAGTAGTGGCTGCTCGAGGCCGCTCAGGTAGTCGGACAGCCGGTGCAGTTTCTCCTGGACACTACGCCGCTTAGACTCGGTGGGATGGGCCGTGAAAACAAGCTGGATGGATAGCGTCCGAACCAGGTCGCGCATCTCGCCCGCCGTGACTCCTGCTCTACGAAGAGACCCGACGGCATCCCGGACCGACTCAGGGCGCGGCCCTGAACCCGCCTCATAGGCTCGGCGCCGATTGATCCGTGCGATCTCCTTCTGCTCGGCCAGATTGACAAGTTGGAAGTATGTCGTGAAGGCTTTCAGGACGGGCAAGGCGGTCACGAAGTCCATGCCCGCGAAGAGCCTGTCCAGTTCCGCCTCAGCCGCGTCCTGGCCTGCGTTACGGCGGGCCTCTTTCGTCAGGCTGCGGATGCGCTCCACCACACCAAACAGCGCCTCGCCGCCCTGTTCGCGCAGGACGTCGCCCAGGGCGTTGCCCAGCATGCGTACGTCCCGCGCCAGCGCTCCCGAACCCTCTTTCAGCCGCAGTTCTTCGTTTTCCATGCGGCCATTGTACCCCAAACGCCGACAGCGGATTCCGGCTTGACAGTCGTTTCCAAACATGATACTATCGGATATGAACAGTGACAATGTTGGGCCTCTGGCCGCGAGTGTGAGGCCTTTCGTAGACAATCAAGTGATCGCGGGGGCGGTGCTGCTGGCCGCCACCGGCGACGGCCCGCCGGTCATCGAGACCCTGGGCTATGCCGACAGCAGTACGCAGAGGCCGATGCGACCCGACACGCTGTTTTGGATCGCCTCCAACAGCAAGCAGATGACGTCAGCTGCCTTAATGATGCTGGTGGACGAGGGGAAGATCGCCCTCGACGATCCGGCCTCCCAGCACCTGCCGGAGTTTACCGGGCAGATGGTCGTGGTCGAGGAAGATGAGGATCATAAACTGCTCCGAAAGCCGTCGCGTCCGGTCACCGTGCGCGATCTGGTCTCTCACACCGGGGGCATCCTGCCGTGGGCGCAGGACGGGCGCTTGAACGTGGGGACGCTGCGCGAGCGGACATTGGCCTGCGCCCTCACGCCGCTGCGCTTCGAGCCAGGAACCAAATGGGAGTACGGCAACGGCAGCTTCGAGGTGGCCGGGCGTCTTATTGAAGTTGTGAGCGGTGAGACTTTGGAGGCATTCCTACAGGCCCGCCTGTTCGGGCCGCTAGGCATGACCGACACGACGTTCTGGCCCTCCGAGGAGCAGGTGAGCCGGCTGGCAACGCCTTACGGGGCAGGCCTCGTGGAAGCGAAGTTGCCGTTTACTTACCCGCTGACCGAGATGTCCGGGTCTCCAAGCCCTGGCGGCGGCCTGTTTTCCACGGCCGGTGACTGTTTAGCGTTCTGCCGAATGATTGTCGGGGGCGGCGTGTTCAATGGGCGGCGTCTTCTCTCCGAGGCGGCCGTCCAGGTGATGGCGACGACCCAAACGGGGAACCTGCTCAGTGCGCCGGACAACGAGAACGGCTACGGCCTGGGCTGGAACACGACCAGCCGAGACGGCGGCAAGCCCTGGCCGGAGGGGATCGGCCTGATCCATCATGGCGGGGCGCACGGCACGAACCTGTGGATTGACCCGCAGGGGGGGCAGATCAAGGTTTTTATGATCGCACAGGCGGGCTGGGCACCTGGTGTTGACAGCAACGGTCCTGTGCAGGCGTTCTGGGGAGCGGTCCAGGCATACGGGGGGGAATAAGAAGCGGACTCTTGCGGCGATCCTGAGGGCCTTCCTCTTGCGGATGTCCGCCTGTGAAATCGGCGAAGTCGCCGCCGATACGCTGCGGCGCCTGCGAAACCCGTTCCTCATGATCTGCTCCATCGTCGGCTTCGCGAACCTCGCCGACTACACCGGCATGAGCCTGGTTCTGGGTAGCGCCCTGACCGTTTCGGGCCACGCGTTAACGCCCTGTTCAGCAGCATGCCGCGGACCAACGCGAACCACCTGGGGCCGAACCCGATCCTGACCAACGCCGCCAGCACGGACGGTGATGCGACCGCTAAGAGGATTTCCCCGCAGAGCATCGCCGTCGCCGCCGCGTCCTCCAAGCTGACCGGACAGGAGGGCCAGCTTTTCTGCATGACCTTGCCTCATAGCCTCGGCCTGCTCGCCATCGTCTGCGTCCTGACGTACCTCCTGCCCACCGTGCTGAAGGGGATGGTCCTTGCCGTTTCCGTCGCCGTTCTGAGCGCACTTGCCCACTTTGACGCTGTCTCTGCGCGTGCGCCCGTCGGCCACGCTTCTGGGTGCTTAGGCTCGGTCAGGTGGAGCCACCAGCCAGCGGTCTTTCGCGGCGGTGATGCGCGCGAGGGAGGCCTCAATGCGCGAGAGTGGGATGCGGCCCTGCTCTACGGCGGCGACCAGGCCGTCTCGGATGGCCTGTTGCTTGGTCCAGGTGTGGCAGCAGAGCAGAACGTCCGCACCGGCCAGGACTGCCAGCACCGCCGCTTCCGCCTCGCCCCAGTCTTTGGCGACGCCGTTCATTTCCAGGCAGTCCGTGATGATCAGGCCGCCGAAGCCAAGCTTGCCGCGCAGGAGTCCCGTCAGTACCGCCGGGGACAGCGTCGCGGGCAGCGCAGGGTCCATCTCCGGGAAGACGATATGGGCGGTCATGATCGCGGCTACACCGGCAGCGATGGCAGCGCGGAACGGCACAAGCTCGATCTCGAAGAGCCGTTCCAGAGAGTGCGAGATCGTCGGGAGGGCCAGGTGCGAGTCCACGTCGGTATCGCCGTGGCCGGGGAAGTGCTTGCCGCAGGCCAGGATGCCCGCATCGTCCTGGTAGCCCTGCACTGCGGCGACGCCCATCGCGGCGACACGCTGCGGATCGTCCCCGTACGAGCGGCGGCCAATTACGGGGTTGGCGGGGTTGTTGTTGACATCCAGAACCGGCGCGAAGTTCCAGTTGATGCTGACGCTGCGGAGTTCGAGGCCGGTCTTCCGGGCCGCCGCTCTCGCCTGCGCTGGGTCGGCGGTCAGACCGATCTGCCAAGCGTCCGTGGAGGGGAGAAAGTGAGGCGGGGTGAGCCGGGCACAGCCGCCACCCTCCTGATCCACGGCGACGAACAGCGGCGGAAGGCCGCGCCGGGCGGCCAGCGTCTGCACCTCGCCGAGCATCGCGCGGAGCTGGTCCGGCGTCCCGACGTTGCGCTTCATCAGGATCACGCCACCGGCCGCCAGGTCCTCCACCAGTGCTGCAGCGCGGGGAGTGACGCGCTGGCTGTCTGCGCCAGTGTCAACTCCCCAGCCGAGCAGGAGCATCTGGCCTATTTTCTCTCTTAACGTCATTCCGAAGAGTGTGACGCGGCCCCCGATTTTTGTCAAGTGCCTGCGCCATCACGACGTCGTCATAGCGACACACGCAATAGAGACAGATTCCGATGTATAATAAGTGCATGACCCTCTCAAGGCGTAAGTTCCTCCTCGGCTCGCTGGGCCTGTTCAGCGCCTGGCCGCTCCTCGACGCGCAAGCCGACCCTCTCAGGCTCGTTCCCGTCCCCGCCCTCGCCGCTCAAGGCCCCCTGCCGGTCGGGG
>JAYTRQ010000040.1:0-7603 GCA_043746125.1 Armatimonadota bacterium
TACGCGATGGTCACGGGTAAGGTGATCGTCTCGACGCCCTACCTTTATGCGGAGGAGCTGCTGGCCGAAGGACGCGGCTTCCTATATCCGTTCCGCGACTCGGCAAAGCTCTCAAAGATCATTGGGAAACTGCTCACTGATGACGGGCTGTTTGAAGAGACGCGCCAAAAGGCTTACGAGTATGGCCGCTCGATGACCTGGCAGAGCGTCGGCATTCAGTACACGAAGCTGTTCACAGAGATCTTGGACGAGCGGTGGGTGAACCACCGCGCGGCGATGGATGCCATGACGATCCCCGGCCTGAGCGAGATCGTCCGCGAGAGCGAAGTCCGTGCAACCCAGCCGGCCGTTAGAGGCTATTAGCTCCACTCTGGAGTAGGAGACCTGGCACAATGCCAATGCTCATGGATCGCCAGAGGCAGCGTCTCAACGCTCTAACCTTCACCATGCCTCAGCTTCGGTTCGACCATCTGGACTGCCTCCTCACCAACATCGGCCTGTGGCAGCACGCCGAAGGCTGCCGCCCTCACCAGCGTCATGGCTACTCGATTGACGACGAGGCACGCGGCCTGATCGTTGGCCTGGGCTACTGGCGCAGTGGCGCCGATCCGGCCTTCCAGGGCCGTCTTGCTCAGACATGCTTCCACTTTATTGAAGAAGCCGCGATCGCCGCTGGACCATCCGTGGGCCGCTACCACAATTTCTGCGACGCCGAGGGCCGCTGGTTGGACTCCGTCGGCAGCGACGACTCGTTTGGCCGGACCCTCTGGGGCCTGGGCGTGGCCTGTGCCACCAATGCCCCGTTCGCGCCGCGCTCATCGGCGGAGCCTTTGCTGCGCCGTTCCCTGTCCGCCGTTCCGAGCATGGACCCTCACTACCTCCGTGCGAAGGCTTTCGTCATACTTGGTCTGGCCGCGGCGCGAATTGCTGACGACGTAACACGGTCTCTGGCCCTCGATCTAGCCTCCGCCTACGAGGCTTCGGCGACCGAAGACTGGCACTGGTTCGAGGACGGGATGACCTACTGCAACGCGCGTCTGCCGCAGGCACTGTTCGCCGCCGCCCACCTCTTCCCCAATGAGGCGGGCTTTGCCAGAACCGCGACGGAGTCGCTGGACTTCCTTCTGAAGAAGACCCGCAACGGGCAGGGAAGCTATGACCCGGTGGGCAACGACCGCCTGACTACGGCCTACTGGTACACGCGCCAAGACAGCTGTCCTCCCCGCTTTGACCAGCAGCCCGTGGATGCCGGTGCCCTCGTAGAATGCTGCGCCGAGGCCTGGCGGGCGACCGGCGAACCACGGTTTCGTCAGGCCGCTCGTGACGCCTTCAGCTGGTACTTCGGCAGCAATGCCCACGGCCTCCCCGTCTACAACCCGGAGACAGGCGGCGTATCCGACGCCCTGACCCGCGGCGGGCTGAACCGTAACCACGGTGCGGAGTCGGCCCTGTCGGTCCACCTGGCGCACCAGGCACTACAAACAATCGGATAGACGACCGGTCACTAAGCAGCCCCTGGCCAAATGGCCGGGGGCTAAACTTTGAGGAGACACCCATGACGGATAACAAGCCGAACATTACGTTCGGCACCGACGGCTGGCGGGGCATTATCGCCGACGACTTCACCGGAGCGAACGTCCGCCTGGTTTCCCAGGCAATCGTCAACTACTTCCTTCGCCCCGACGTGCTCGGCGAGCCGACCCTGTTCGTTGGCTACGACAACCGCTCCCAATCGGAGTATTTCGCGGCCGAGGCCGCGAAAGTGGCCGCCGCGGCCGGCCTGAAGACCATACTCTCGGCCCAGGCCTGCTCCTCACCGGCGATCTCGTACAACGCCCACAAGTTTAACGCCAAGGGTGGCATCATGATTACCGCCTCACACAATCCGCCGCAGTTCAACGGTGTCAAGATTAAAGTCGGCTACGGCGGCTCGGCCCTGCCCAGCGTCGTGGATGAGATCGTGAAAGAGTTGAATGCGCTTTTGGACAAGGGCCAGTACAAAGTAGACGTCCCCGACGACGCGGCCGACAATGTGGAGAAGCGTGATCTGCGCCCAGCTTACTTTGACGGCTTGCGCGGAATGGTGGACTTAAACGCGATCAAGGCGGGCGGATTTAAGATCGTAGCCGATCCCATGCACGGCAGCGGCAGTGGCTACTTGACCGACATCCTGCGTGGGGTGGGAGTCGAGATCGAGGAGATACGACGCGATCGTAACCCGATCTTCGGCGGCATCAACCCAGAACCCATCGCCCAGAATCTCCTGGCCTTGAAGGAAGCGGTCTTATCTTCCAAAGCCGACGTTGGAGTGGCCGTCGACGGCGATGCCGACCGCGTGGGCGCAATGGATGCGGACGGCAACTTCGTAGACAGCCACCGCATCTTTGCCCTCGTCCTGCGGCACCTGTACGAAGATAAAGGCCTGCGCGGCAGCGTCGTCAAGACCGTTTCCACGACGACGCTGATTGACAAACTCTGTGCTAAGTACGGCCTGCCCCTGCGCATCGTCCCCATCGGCTTCAAAAACATCTGCGAGTGGATGCTCAAAGAAGACGTGCTGATCGGCGGCGAAGAGTCCGGCGGCATCGGTGTCCAAGGCTTCATCCCCGAGCGCGATGGACCTCTGATGTCCCTGCTTTTGCTGGAAACTATGGCGACACGCAAAAAGCGCCTGGAAGAGCAGATTGCCGAACTGATGGCCGAGTTCGGACCACATGAGTATCAGCGGGTGGATCTGCACCCGGAGCCGTCTAAGATGCCCGCCATCATTCGGTCGCTTCAGGAAGACGATCCGAGCGAGATCGCCGGCCTCCCTGTCCGGGGCATTGACCGAATGGACGGCACCAAGTTTCTGTTTGATAACGACGCCTGGCTTCTACTCCGCCCCTCGGGCACGGAACCCGCCGTACGCGTTTACGCCGAAGCGTCGTCGCAGGCCAAAGTGCAGGAACTGATAGACGCCGGTCTTGGCCTGGTTGAACGGGTTTAGGCGGCTGCATCTGGTATAATTGCATCAAATTGTAAAGGCAGGTTCTTCTATGTTGCTTGGAGTCGAACGACTATTGGATTTGGTCGGGCCGCAGCACTCGGCGCGAACGCCGGAACTGGCCACAGACGTCACGAATGCGGTCCGTACCGGCAATATCACGGCGCTGGATGGTATTCCAGGCCACTTCGCCGCAGCGGCGCGGGATGGGCAGACGGTTCGGCTGGCGCGGACGATGGCGTTTCCGCTCCGCTACTTCGTCGCCAAGATGTTCCACGGGCCGTTCTTGATCGTCTCTGACCGCATTGACTCGCTGTTCGAGTGGTGTCAGCAGGAGAAGATCGGGTGGCAGTTCGACCCGGTCTACACGCGCATGGTGCCGGCCCACTACTTGATTGAAGTGGACCAGATCGGCTGCCCGGACCCGGCCCCGCGCTACCACCGGTTCTTCAACACACCCATCGCACAGGGGACAGAAGACGTGGACGCCGCCGGGACCGACTACGTTAACGGGGCGTTGACGGCTCTGACGCGTTGGCTGGTATCCGTCCCAGAGAATGAACCCATCGCGCTGGCCTTTTCCGGCGGCATAGACAGCACGGCCGTCTTCCTGCTAGCGCGGCACGCGCTCGCTCAAATGGGGCGAAATCCGGATCTCGTCCGCGCCTTCACGCTTGACTTGGGAGGCGGCAAAGACGCTGCCCAGGCCACCTCTGTCGTCCGGGACTTGGGCCTGGAAGAACAGTGGGAGGTGATCTCCGCGCCAGCCGGGGACGTGGACCTAGAGGAAGCCATTCGGGTCATCGAAGATTACCACCCGCTCGACGTCGAATGCGCCGCCGTGGCACTCTGCCTGCTGCGCGGCATCCGTGAGCGTTACCCGAGCTTGAAGTATCTGCTGGACGGAGACGGAGGTGACGAGAACCTGAAGGACTATCCGCTGGAGGACTCCGACCTGACACTCTCCAGTGTGCTCCGTAACCCGCTTCTCTACCAGGAGGGATGGGGGGTAGATGCCATCAAGCACAGCCTGACCTACTCCGGCGGCCTGTCACGCTCCTACGTCCGTACTTACGCCCCGGCCCAGAAGTTCGGCTTCTCCGCACTTTCACCATTTACCGACCGCGCCGCCCTCGCAGCCGCCCTCGCCATTCCTTTTGAGACTGTCCTGGATGGCAGTGTCGAAAGGCTCTACACGCTCAAAGCGGATGTCGTGCGTGCGGGCGTGAAGGCCGCGACAGGGATTGAGATGCCGGTCTCTCCCAAGCGGCGATTTCAGGACGGGGTCGGCGGTGACTCGTACCGCCGCTGGCGCGTCAGCAAGGCGTGGTGCCGCCGGGCGTTCCTGGCCCAGTGGGAGGGCCGCCTCCGGGAAGCATGGGACCCGCAGGGGGAGCGGTTCTCCGGCAACGACTTGTCCCGCCCTATCCCCGTCGCCCGATGATGCCGAGCGTTGGCTACCCAAAGAGCGCGGCCGAGCGGACCCGCTGGATCATCAGCCGGCGCGGGCCGAAGCACATTCTGGCGGCTGGGCGCCCCTACGCCTTCCTTTGGGAAGAGGAGGCTGGGGCGGACGGCGAAATGATCCCGACGGCGACGGTGTTCCTGACCAACCGGGAGTGCCCCTATCGCTGCCTCATGTGCGACCTGTGGCGCGATACGCTGGACGAGCGCGTCCCGACCGGCGCCATCGCCGCCCAAGTCCGTCTCGCTCTGGCCCAACTCCCTCCGGCTCGGCAGATCAAGCTCTACAATGCGGGCAGTTTCTTCGATCCGCAGGCCATCCCACCGGAGGACTACGCGGAGATCGCCCACACCATCGCCGGCTTCGAGCGGGTCATTGTTGAGTGCCACCCCATGCTGGTCGGAGACCGATGCCTGCGATTCCGCGATCTGCTGGCCGGGCGATTGGAAGTGGCGATCGGATTAGAGACGGTCCACCCGGAGGTTCTGGCGCGGCTCAATAAGAGGTTCACGGTGGACGACTTCCGGCATTCCGCAGACTTCCTGGCGCAAGCAGACATCGCCCTGCGCGTCTTTCTGCTGCTTCGCCCTCCATTCCTAACTGAGACGGAAGGCATTTTCTGGGCACAGCGCTCCCTGGACTTGGCTTCGGCCGCCGGGGCGAGGGCCTGCTGCGTGATCCCAACGCGGGGTGGAAACGGCGCGATGGAGGCACTGGCTGCTTCCGGCGACTTCACGCCCCCATCTCTGCGTTCGCTGGAGACCGTCATGGAGTACGGGCTTTCACAGCCCGATCGCGGACGCGTGTTCGCCGACTTGTGGGGTGTCGAGACGTTCTACGACTGCTCCTGTTCGGCTTCGCGGGCGACCCGTCTGGCTGAAATGAACCGAACGCAGAGTGTCCCTCCTTGGGTTCCCTGCGAGATTTGTGAAATGGGGTTGATGTGAAGAGCGAGCACGACATAGCGATCATCGGCTCCGGCTTCGGCGGGTCTCTCTTGGCAATGGTGGCACGGCGGCTGGGCCTCTCCGTGTTGCTGCTGGAGAAAGACCGACACCCACGATTCGCCATTGGCGAGTCGACTTCCCCACTGGCGAACCTCTTGCTCGAACAACTCGCTCTCCGTTACAACCTTCCCCGGCTTCTGCCGCTTACTTCCTACGGCCCCTGGCAGCGCAGTTATCCTAGCCTGGGGTGCGGGCTGAAGCGTGGGTTTTCTTATCTCCACCACGCCGCGGGGCAAAGCGATACTCCACCTCTCGGCCGCAGCCGCCAGCTCCTGGTCGCCGCCAGCCCGAACGACGAATTGGCAGACACGCACTGGCTCCGCTCAGACGTGGACGAGTTCTTAGTCGCGGAGGCCATTGCGGTCGGGGTGGACTATTGGGACGGCGTCTCGCTGACCAGTGCTGATTTGGAGGGCAGTCTACTCCTGACTGGAAAAAGGCGAGGGCGGCCCTTTACCGTGCAGCCACGTCTCGTCATAGACGCGACTGGCCCACACGGGTTCCTCGCACGTACGCTCGAAATACCGGAGACTGACTTTACCGACTATCCAGGGACACAAAGCCTCTACTCGCACTTTACGGGCGTCAAGCGTTGGGGGGACACGCACCCATGTCAGACGAGCGACGTCCCCCCCTATCCCGTGGACGATGCCGCCCTGCATCACGTCTTTGACGGTGGCTGGATGTGGGTGCTGCGCTTCGGCAACGGTATCACAAGCGCGGGGATCGCCGTCACGGATGCTCTGGCCCAAGACCTGCGTCTGGCTGACGGCGAGGCGGCCTGGGGACGCTTCCTCGCCCGCTTCCCCCACGTCCGCGAACAGTTCGCCGAGGCTGTTCCCGTGAAGCCCTTCACCCACTCGCCCCGGCTTGCGTATCGGGCAGGCCAAGCGGCCGGCCCAGGCTGGGCGATGCTGCCATCTGCCGCAGCGTTCGTGGACCCGCTGTTCAGCACCGGCATTCCGCTGACGCTTCTCGGCATAGAGCGGATGGGCCGCATTCTGGAGCGGTCCTGGGGCCAGAACACTCTGAACGCCGACCTTCAAGAGTATGGGGGCCAGACGTTGATGGAAGCGGACGCGACCGCCGACTTCATCGGCGCCTGCTATGCCGCCATGCCCCGCTTCCCCCTGTTCGCGGCGCTCTCCATGTTCTACTTCACCGCCGCCAGCTTCAGCGAGATGGCCCGGCGGCTGGAAAAGAGACACCTGGTTAGCCGCTTCCTCGCCTCCGACCATCCGTGTTTCGGCCCTAATCTACGCGCCTGTACAGATTGGGTCCGGCGACACGCCCAAACGGCGAGTGAGGCAGAAATCGCCGGGTTTGAGCGTCACGTGGCTGAGGCCATCTCGTGCCTGAACGTCGCCGGCCTGGCTGATCCATCCAAGAATAACTGGTACGGCGTGGACCTCCAAGACGTGGTGGCAAGCGCAGCGAAGCTGGGCATGACGCAGGCCGAGATGGAAGAGGTACTCCGCGTTGCGCCCTGGGCACAGCCTCAGAGCGCTGGCTCTTGAGATGTTGCGATGCGTGAGGAGTGGATCAGCAACCCACCTGCAGACCGCTTGAACCTCACACATAGACCGCTTGAGCGTGCTGTCAGCTTACAGCATCACGCCTCGTCACCCGGGGAGTTCCTGGAGACACTGGAACATCAAAGGCTACATGAGACGGTTGGGCGGTTGCGGCTCAAACCAGACTTATTCTAATCGCAGGACCGATGGGTTTGCCGGGTAGACTCTTCCTATCTGGGTATACTCTTTCTATGCAGTCCCACGAGAAATCGGCCCGGCTCTACGCCGAGGCCCAGTGCGTCATCCCCGGCGGCGTCAATTCCCCTGTCCGGGCCTTCAAGAGCGTTGGCGGCGACCCGCTATTCATGCAGCGCGGCGATGGGCCGTACATCTTCGACGTGGATGGGAACCGCTACGTGGACCATGTCATGTCCTGGGGACCGCTGATCTTCGGGCACGCTCCTCCCCAGATTATCAGAGCCGTCACGGACGCGGCGGCGCGCGGAACGTCCTTCGGAGCCAGCACAGAGGCCGAGGTGCGGCTGGCGGAAAAGATCGTCGCTGCTGTACCGTCCGTCGAGAAGGTCCGGCTGGTCAACTCAGGCACGGAGGCCGTGATGAGCGCCGTGCG